>DATGFU010000499.1:0-4986 GCA_035308865.1 Allostellaceae bacterium
CGACGCCCAGGTCGAGCACGCTGAACGCCCGTTCGGGTGGGAAAGCCGGCAGCACCACATCGAGGATGGTCTCGGTCTCGGGACGCGGCGTCAGCACCCCAGGGGTGACGCCCAGCATCAACGTCCAGAACCCCTTGCGTCCGAGAATCTGGCTGACCGGCTCCCTGCGCTCGCGCCGCGCCACGAAATCCTCCAGCCGAGCCTCGGCGTCAGACTCCAAAGCGCGGTGTGGGTCAGAGAGGATATCCGCACGGCTTACCGGCGCGGCCGCTTCGAGCAGCAACCGCGCGTCGATGGTCGGAGACTCCACGCCGGCCTGGCCAAGCCGCGCCGAGGCGGCTTTCCAGGCGGCGAGGAGCGTCGCCGGAATAGGTTAGGCCCGTTCGCCCGTCAGCGGCGAGGAGCCGAACGCGCCGGCCTTCACCGAGCCGGTCATCTTGTCGCCGTCGACGGTGACGGTGAACTCGAGGTCGATCGGGAACGGCTGGGTCAGCTTGCTGCCCCACGTCAGGGTGTTGCCGTCGACCTTGCCGGACACGTCCTGCGTCCCTTGCGCGCCAGCCATGGTGCCGGTGAAGGACCCGCCATCGGTCTTGATGGTCAGCACTGCTTTTTGCGCGCCCATCGGCGAATTGACTGTGGTGTTCCAGGAACCGTCGGCCGCGGCCATGAGGTGTCTCTCCCTTGTTGGTGGCGAAACCCTAAGCAGGCTAAGGCGGCGCGCGCAAGAGTGACGGGGGCGTCATTATTCTGTCGCCGCGTGAATCTCTTCCTCCTCCATAGGAGGAGGGGGACCGCGAAGCGGTGGAGGAGGTACGCGGCCGTGCTCGGTGTCGGTGGGTAGTCCCGCAGGTTCGGCGCGCGGCAACGTACCCCATCCACCGCTTCGCGGTCCCCCTTCCCCTTCGGGGAAGGATTATTCCGCCGCTTGCAGCGTCTTCGGCTTGGCGGCTTCCAGCTCGGCGGCCTTGGCTTCGACCAGCTCGACGATGTGGTCGACCATGTGGTCGTTGTCCATCTTATGGTCGGGCTTGCCGGCCATATAGACCATGCCGGCGCCCTTGCCCCCGCCGGTGAAGCCGACGTCGGTCAGCAGAGCTTCCCCGGGCCCGTTCACCACGCAGCCGATGATCGAGAGGCTCATCGGCGTGGCGATGTGGGCCAGCCGCTCTTCCAGCTTGCCGACCGTCTCGATCACGTTGAAGCCCTGCCGGGCGCAGGACGGGCAGGCGATGATGTTGACGCCGCGGTGGCGCAGGCCGAGCGACTTCAGGATGTCGAAGCCGGCCTTCACCTCTTCCACCGGATCGGCGGCGAGGGAGACGCGGATCGTGTCGCCGATGCCGGCCCAGAGCAGCGAGCCCATGCCGATCGACGATTTGATGGTGCCCGAGCGGGTCGGCCCGGCTTCGGTGATGCCGACGTGCAGTGGGCAGTCGATCGCCTCGGCCAGCTGCTGGTAGGCGGCGACGGCCAGGAACAGGTCCGAGGCCTTCACGCTGATCTTGAATTCGTGGAAGTCGTGATCCTGCAGGATCTTGGCGTGGTCCAGCGCGCTCTGCACCATCGCCTCGGGGCAGGGCTCGCCGTATTGCTCCAGCAAGTGCGGCTCCAGCGAGCCGGCGTTGACCCCGATGCGCATCGAGCAGCCGTGGTCGCGCGCCGCGTCGATCACTTCCCTGACCCGGGTCGGCGAGCCGATGTTGCCCGGGTTGATCCGCAGGCAGGCCGCGCCGGCCTTGGCCGCCTCGATGCCGCGTTTGTAGTGGAAGTGGATGTCGGCCACGATCGGCACCTTGGCCGCCTTGACGATCTTCGGCAGGGCCGCGGTCGCCGCCTCGTCGGGGCAGGAGACCCGGACGATGTCGATCCCGGCCTCTTCCAGCTCGCGGATCTGCCGAATGGTTGCGTCCGCATCGCCGGTGACCGTGTTGGTCATCGACTGGACGGTGATCGGCGCATCGCCCCCGACCGGGACATTGCCGACGTGAATCTGGCGACTCTTGCGCCGTTCGATCGCCCGCCAGGGGCGGACGTGGGTGTGATCTTGAGCGGTCATGACGGCCTAGGATAGGGCAGCGCATCGCGCGCCGCCAGTACCGGCGACGATCTAGCCGACCGTCTTCAGCGGCATCTGCGCCGCCGTGAACAAGCCTTTGGAGACGCCATTCTCGAACAGTTCGGCGCTGGCCGGGTTGGAGACCTCCGCCGTCAGGCCTGGCAGCGCCGGCACGCGATAGGCTTCGCCGGCGGCGAGTTCGCGGGCGAAATAGACCGCGCCGCCGGTTCCCCGCACCTCGAGCGAGATCGACTTGCGCGCCTGGATGATCAACGGCGATGCGCCTTTGGCGGCGCCGTAGATGGCGCCCTGCGGCGTGAACGGCGCGGTGTTGACGGCTTCGGCCGATTTGACGGTGGCGTTCGACGCGCCATCGGCCCCGACGACCGGGGTGACGTAAGGCGCCGGGGCGGTGGCTTCGGGCGGCGCGGGGAGGGGCGCCTGAAGGTTGAACGGCCCGCCGACCGCGGTGTTGGCCTGGGCCAGGGCGGCGGCGTGGCTCGCCGCGACCGCCGCACCCTTGGGAGCCGGCTTGGCCATCACGTGCTGAGCCACGTTCCACACGCCGACGGCCAGCACGGCGACGCCGACGACGGCGGCGATCAGGCCGTTGTAGTTCGACTTCTTCTCGTGCCGCACGCCGACCGGCGAGCGCAGTTCGTCATCGTCCGGGCTCGGATATTCAGTGCGGAATCGCGCCGCGGTGGCGTCGGCGTCGAGCCCCAGCGCCTTGGCATAGGCGCGGACGTAGCCGATGGTGAAGGGCCGAGAGGGTAGCTGGTCGAACCGCGCGGCTTCGAGCGCCTCGAGATGCCGAACGCGCACCCGCGTGGTCTCGGAGATCTCTTCGAGGGTGAGTCCCAATTCGCAGCGCGCGGCCGCTAGCGCGGCGCCGATCGCGACAGTGGTGTCGAGCACAGGGCGCGGACGCTTGAGCTGCTCGGCGTCGGGGCGAGGCCCGTCTGCGAAGACGCCCGTATCAAGAGGCATACCGATTCGAATCCCCGACTTACCCCAGGCTCCCCGCCAAGAATGGCGGAAGTTCGGCACGCTAGGGCGGCGAGAGTTAACGACGACTTATAACTATCAATGAAGCCGCGCGAATCCAACGCCGTAGTCTGAATTTCAGACTGCGACATAAAGCTTTCGCGCCAGAGTCTCTAATTCGTTACGCACCGAGCCCTGTGTCGCTTTCAGCAAAGCTTCAACTCCACGCCTTGCGGCCTCGCGATCGCACGACAGCACCATCTGCTTGACCGGGCCGATTCCCATCGGCGGCATCGACAGCGCTTCGAAGCCCAGGGCGATCAAGGCGAAGGCCTCCAGCGGGCGTCCGGCCATCTCGCCACAGACCGAAACCGGCGTGCCGGTCTCGGTGCAGGCCTCCTGGATCTGCCGCAATGCGCGCAGCGCCGGCGGCGAAAGCGGGTCGTAGCGATCGGCGACGCGCGGATTGCCGCGGTCGGCGGCGAACAAGTATTGCATCAGGTCATTGGTGCCGACCGAAACGAAGTCGGTCATCGGCAGCAAGGCGTCGAGATGCCAGATCAGCGCCGGCGCCTCTATCATCGCCCCGACGTCGAGGCGCGACGGCGGCGGGCGGCCGCGGCGCTGGGCCCAGGCGATCTCCTTGTCGACCACGGCCCGCGCGGCGCGGAACTCGTCGACGCTGGCGATCAGCGGGAACATGATCTTCAGTGGCCGGCCGCGGGCGGCGATGATCAACGCCCGCAGCTGCAGCTTCAGGAAGGCGGGGCGGTCGAGGCCCATGCGGATCGCCCGCCAACCCAGCGCCGGATTATCTTCACGCTGGGCCTCCAGGTAGGGCAGCACCTTGTCGCCGCCCAGGTCGAGGGTGCGGAAGGTGACCGGCAGATCTCCGGCGGCGTCGAGCACCCGCGCATAGAGCTGCGCCTGCGCCATGATCTTCGGCAGATCCTCAGAGACCATGAACTGGAACTCGGTGCGGAAGAGGCCGATGCCTTCGGCGCCGGTCTCCGGGAGGGAGTCGAGATCGACCGCCAGACCGGCGTTCATCTGCAGGGTGATCTTGGCGCCGTCGCGGGTGAAAGCAGGCGTATCGCGCAACCGGGCGAACTCGGCGCGCCGTTGCTGCCGCACTCCGAGCCGCGCGTTCAGCGCTGTGACCACGTCGGGCCGAGGACGCAGGTATGCCTCGCCGCTCTCGGCGTCGACGATCACCTGATCGCCCTCGCTGACCTTGTCGCGCAGGCCGGAGAGGCGTCCGACGCAGGGGATGTCGAACGCGCGGGCGACGATCGCGGCGTGGCTCGCGGGCGAGCCCTCCTCGAGCAGCAGGCCCTTCAGCTTGCCGCGGTCGTATTCCAGCAGCTCGGCCGGTCCCAGGCTGCGGGCGATCAGGATCGCATCGTCAGGCAGCACGCGCGCCTTGCCGCCGTCGCCGGCCAGGTGGCGCAGCAGCCGGTCGTTCAGGTCCTCCAAGTCGTGAACCCGTTCGCGCAGGTAGGCGTCGCGGGCTTGGCCTAGGCCAGCGCGATGCTCCGAGCGCACCCGCTCGACCGCCACCTCCGCCGTGACCCCCGAGCGCACCGCCTCGATCAGCGAGCGGTTCCAGCTGCCGCTGTAAGCCAACATCTTGTAGGTCTCGAGCAGCTCGTAGCTGGGGCCCAGCACCGCCTTGTGGCCTTCCAGCATCTCGTCGATCTGGGCCTGCAGCTCGCCGATGGCGGTCTTCAGCCGGGCTTCTTCAGCCACCGGATCGTCGCTGAGCAGCTTGCTGATCGCCACCGGGGCCTCGTGCAGCACCGCGACCCCGAGGGCCAGGCCGTCCGCCAGCTTCTGCCCGCGCAGGCGCTCCGGCCGCTGCGGCGAGAGCTCGACGTCCTTCAGCTGGGTGGGATCGATCAGGTCGCCGGCGGCGACCATCTCGGCCAGCACCATGGCGA
>DATGFU010000500.1:0-2826 GCA_035308865.1 Allostellaceae bacterium
TACGGAGTGAGTGGAGGACTCAAAACGGGCCCTGGACGCCTAAGAGGGATTGCCGCCGACGACAGGCAGGTCAATAGGGAAGCACGGGACGCACCCGGTGACGCACGCGGCGCCAAATTCGGGGCGGCCGCAACTAGGCTCTCAGAACTTGATCCTTTTGCCCAAGTCCGAGAGCTTTCGCTCGATCTCTTCGAGAGCCTGCACAATGTCGCCCAGCGGCGGAATCCGATTTGGATCATCCAGGCGAGACACGTCGCAAACGAGGCTGCCGTTTTCGTCTCGCCCGTCACTTTCGGTCTCGTTGCCGCAGGTAGGGCAAAACGCAATCGTCTGAGATAGTGGCAAATACGCTGCCTTATACGCCGCCGTGTCTCTCCACCGCGCGGAGAGAACGCGACAATCTTATCAATATTGTTATAAAAAAATGGTTGAGGCGCCCGCCGGCGAGGCTCAGAAAGAGACGATCGTTATTGAGGCTGAGCGTAAGCGCTGTTTTGAACCCACCTTCCGTTGGGCTGGCATGTCGTCGATAGTGGAAGCACGAGGAGCTTCGACCTATGACGATGCCAACTGACGATCATATGTCTAAGCGCGGCGATGGCGGGGCGCGACGGATTGAGGTTTTCACGGGCGCTGGCCGGCGGCGCGAATGGAGCGCCGAGCAGAAGGCGACGATTCTGGCGGAAAGCTATCAGGGGACGAGCAGCGTTTGCGACGTCGCCCGACGGCATGGATTAACGCCGACGCAGCTCTTCACGTGGCGGCGCGCTGTTCGTCGGCAGGCGGTTGAGGCTGCGGATCAGGGCCCAGAGTTTGTCCCGGCAATGATCGAGGCGCCGACATCAGCGCCGAAAGAACAGCAAACTGCGGTCGAGGCGGCGCCCCTGATCGGCTTTGATCTCGACGGCGCGAGGGTGTGGGTCTGTTCTGGCGCGGATGCGAGCATGGTGACGGCGATCATCCGCGCCTTGAAGGCGCCGAAGTGATCGGGCCTAGTGGCGCTGTTCGGGTCATGGTGGCGACGAAGCCGATCGACTTCCGAAAAGGGGCGGAAGGGCTGGCGGCGTTAGTGCGCGAGGAGATGAAAGCCAATCCATTTTCCGGCGCCGTCTATGTGTTCCGCGCCAAACGGGCTGACCGGATCAAGTTGATCTTCTGGGACGGGACTGGCGTGTGTTTGTTCGCCAAACGGCTCGAGGACGGCAAGTTCCGCTGGCCGAAGATCGAAGACGGCGTGATCCGATTGACGGCGGCGCAGCTGTCGGCGCTGCTCGAAGGCCTCGATTGGCGGCGCGTGCATCAGGCGAAGGAAGTCGTCACGCCAATCGCGGCCGGTTGATCTGCGACACAGTGAATCAGGAGCGATTCTCGCGTCGCGCAAGGCCGACGAATATGGTCTCATCTCGGTCATGCCGCCGATCGCCGAACGGCTTCCCGACGATCCTGAAACGCTGAAGGCGCTGCTGATTGCCGAGCGGGTTCGTTCGGAACGGCTCGTCCAGATCATCAAGGAGTTGCAGCGTCATCGCTTTGGCCGGAGAGCCGAAACGCTGCCGGAGGATCAACTGCTGCTCGGCTTGGAGGAGGTCGAGCAGGGGGAGGCCCTCGGCGAAGCAAAGGCGGAAGAGAGTACATCGCGGACCGGCGCCGAACGGGGCGAAAAGCGTCGCGTCAACCGAGGCTCTTTGCCGACGCATCTGCCGCGCGTGGAGATGGTCGTCGAAGTCGCGGACAAGACTTGTCCTTGCTGCCATGGACAGCTTCACCGTATCGGCGAGGACGTCAGCGAAAAGCTCGACATTGTTCCGGCTCAGTTCCGCGTCCTGGTCATTCGCCGACCGAAATATGGCTGCCGGACCTGTGAGGGCGTAGTGCTGCAAGAACCGGCGCCGCCGCGGTTGATCGAGGGCGGCATTCCGACAGAGCGGACTGTCGCGCACGTCCTCGTCTCCAAATACGCCGATCACTTGCCGCTCTATCGCCAGGCGCAGATTTACAGCCGCCAGGGCGTCGATCTCGACCGCTCGACGCTCGCTGATTGGGTCGGCCGCGCCGCTTGGCATCTGCGGCCCGTCTATGAGCGCCTTCTGGCTCATATCCGCTCCTCGCCGAAAATCTTTGCCGATGAGACAACCGCGCCGGTTCTTGATCCCGGTCGAGGCCGCACCAAGACCGGGCAGCTCTGGGCCTATGCGCGAGAGGATCGACCATCGGGCGGAACCGATCCGCCGGCCGTCGCCTATGTCTATGCGCCGGATCGGAAATCAGAGCGGCCACAGACCCATCTCGCCAATTTTGTCGGCGTTCTGCAGGTCGATGGTTACGCCGGCTATCGCGCCCTCGCCGGCAATAAGGTCCAACTCGCGTTCTGCTGGGCGCATGTCCGCCGTCGCTTCTATGAGCTTGCAGCCGCGGGCCCGGCGCCGATCGCCAGCCAAGCCCTGGCGCGGATCCGCGCGCTTTACGCCATCGAGGACCAGGTCCGCGGCCGGGACCCTGAAGCCAGACGCGCCGCGCGCCAAGAACACAGCCGGCCTATCGTCGACGCGCTCGAGCCCTGGTTGCGCGACAAGCTCGCGACGATCAGCCAGAAAACGAAGCTGGCGGAAGCGATCCGCTACGCTCTTTCCCGCTGGGAAGGGCTGACGCGCTTCATCGACGACGGCCGCATCGAAATCGACTCCAACGTCGTCGAACGAGCGATCCGTCCTATCGCGCTCAATCGAAACAATGCTTTGTTCGCCGGTTCAGATGGCGGCGCAGAGCACTGGGCGATCATCGCCTCGCTTGTCGAAACCTGCAAACTGATGCGCGTCGATCCGCAGG
>DATGFU010000501.1:0-9665 GCA_035308865.1 Allostellaceae bacterium
GTTCATCAGCGTCCCGCCGAGGTCATTGGCGCCGGCGCGCAGGCAGGCGACGACTCCCGAAGGTCCCATCTTCACCCACGAGACCTGGATGTTGACGATCAACGGGTGCAGCACGAGCCGGGCGACGGCATGCATCAGCACCGCCTCGCGGAAGGTCGGGCCGCGCCGCGCGCGCCCGTGCAGGTAGAGCGGCGCCTCGGTGTGGACGAAGGGCAACGGGACGAACTCGGTGATCCGGCCGGTGCGCTCCTGGAGGTCGCGAATCCGGAGCAGGTGCCGCGCCCAGGACCCGATCGTCTCGGTGTGGCCGTACATGATGGTGGCAGTCGTCCGCAGGCCGACGGAATGCGCGGCGGCAACCACGTCCAGCCATTCCGCCGTCCGCAGCTTGTCCGGGCAGATGATGTCGCGGACCGGGTCGTCGAGGATCTCCGCTGCCGTGCCCGGCAGGCTGCCCAGCCCCGCGTCTCTGAGACGCTCCAGGAATGCGTGGACGCTCGTTCCCGTCGTGCGCGCCCCGTGCGTCACCTCGAGCGGCGAGAAGGCGTGGACATGCATGCCCGGCACCGCGTCCTTCACGGCGCGGCACAATTCGAGATAGGTCTCGCCAGTGTAGTCGGGGTGGATGCCGCCCTGCATGCAGACTTCGGTGGCGCCCCGGTCCCACGCCTCGCGCGCCCGCCGCGCAACTTCCTCCAGCGCCAGGTCGTAAGGCCGGCCGCGCAGTGCCGCCGAGGTCTTGCCCTTGGAGAAGGCGCAGAACCCGCAGCGGTAGGCGCAGACATTCGTGTAGTTGATGTTGCGGTTCACCACGTAGCCGACGCGCTCGCCGACCATGGCGCGCCGCAGCTCGTCGGCGCTGCCGCGGACCGCGTCGAAATCCGGTCCCCGCGCCGTGAAGAGCGTCGCGATCTCGGTCTCGCCGAGGGCGATGCCGTCGCTTGCCTTGGCGATCGCGTCGGCGATGCGGGGATCGACCGGACGCTCCAGCGCCGGCGCGGTCGGCCCGATCGCCGGCTCGACCAGCCCGCCGGCGACCCATCCGTCGGCTCGCGCGAGCCCTGCCGCGTCGCTCAATCGGCGGATCGCCGGGGCTACCGTCCCGTCGGCCCACGTGTCGAGTGCCAGCGCATAGCGCGGGTAGATCGTGAGCCGCTCCGCGAGCGTCTTGCCGCGCGCTGCCGTCTCCCGGCGAAGCGCCGCGATGTGCGGCCACGGCGCTTCCGGGTTCACATGGTCGGGCGTGACCGGCGAGACGCCGCCCCAATCGTTGATCCCGGCATCGAGCAGCGCGCCATATTCGTCGCCGCTGAGATTGGGCGGCGCCTGGATGCTCATTTCAGGGCCCAGGATCAGCCGCGCGGCAGCGATCGTCCATTGCAGCTCGGCCAGATCCGGCTCAGCCGCATCCTTCATCCGCGTGTCGGGCTTCGCGCGGAAGTTCTGGACGATGATTTCCTGGATATGGCCGTGGCGCTCGTGGAGGTCCCGGAGGGCGAAAAGGGAATCGAGCCGTTCCGCCCGGGTCTCGCCGATCCCGATCAGGATGCCGCTGGTGAACGGCACCCTGGCTTCGCCGGCGAGCCGGATCGTCTCCAGCCGAACCGCCGGGTGCTTGTCGGGCGAACCGAAATGCGGCCCGCCGCGCTCGCCGAGGCGGGGCGACGCGGATTCCATCATCATGCCCATCGATGCCGCGACGGGACGCAGCAGGGCGATCTCGGCCGCATCCATCGTGCCCGGATTGGCATGCGGCAGCAGCCCGGTCTCCGCCAGCACCAGCCGGCACATCGCGGCGAGGTATTCGATCGTCGTCCCGTAACCGAGCCGAGACAGCTCATCCCGCGCCGCGGCGTAGCGAAGCTCCGGCCGCTCGCCCAGCGTAAAGAGGGCCTCGTCGCACCCTGCGGCGGCACCGGCCCGCGCAATTGCCAGAACCTCGTCGGGCGACAGGTAGTTCGACGGCCCGCGGCGCGGCGGCCGTGCGAAGGTGCAGTAACTGCATACGTCGCGGCACATCCGCGTGAGCGGGATGAAGACCTTGCGGGAATAGGTGACGAGCGGCCCGTGGCCGATGTCGCGCAGCGCCGCGGCCAGCGCGAGCCGGTCGGGCCGGTCGAGCTGACGGTCGACCACCGCCCGCGTCGGCTGCTGCCAAGTGGCTTTTGCCATCACCAAATCCGCCTGCATCCTCCGATGGTCCCGCCCGCCCGACAAGAGCCGTCTAGTCGCAGTCGCCGACGGGCACGGGGGCCAGCGACGCTACGGCAAGCGGTGTGCCGCGCCAACCGTGTCAGGCGGCGCCGTAGCCGGCGATCCCCTTGACTTCGAGGAAATCGTCGAGCCCGAACTCGGCCCATTCGCGGCCATTGCCCGACTGCTTGAAGCCGCCGAAGGGCGCGCCGATGTCAAAGGCCGGGTAGTTGAGATAGACGGTGCCGGCCCGGAGCCGGTGCCCGATCGCACGGGCCTTGTCGAGATCGGCGGACTGCACGTAGGCGGCGAGGCCGTAGACCGTGTCGTTCGCCATGTGGACCGCATCTTCTTCGGATTCGTAGGGCAGGATGCTCAGCACCGGCCCGAAGATCTCCTCACGCGAGATCCGCATCTCCGGCTTCACGTTCGCGAACACGGTCGGGCGGACATAGTAGCCGCTCGACAACCCGTCCGGCCGCCCCATCCCGCCGGCCACGACCTGGGCGCCCTCGTCGATCCCGGCCTGGATGAGGGCCTGCACCTTCTCGAACTGGGCCTTGCTTGAAAGCGGCCCGAGATTCGAGTTGTCGCTGCGCGGATCGCCCACGACGTAGGAGCGCACCGCGGTCCGTGCGATGTCGACGACTTCCTCGTGGCGGTCCGCGGGCACGAACATGCGGGTCGGCGCGTTGCAGGTCTGGCCGCTGTTGCCGAAGCAGGTAGCGATTCCCGTGGTGACTGCGGCAGTGAAATCGACGTCCGGCATGAGGATGTTCGGCGACTTGCCGCCGAGCTCCTGATGGACCCGCTTGACGGTGTCGGCGGCCGACTTCGCGACCAGGATGCCGGCGCGGGTCGAGCCGGTGAACGACACCATGTCGATGCCGGGATGCGACGAGATCGCCGCGCCGACATCCGCCCCGGTGCCGTTGACGAGGTTGAACACGCCCTTCGGAACGCCCGCGGCCTGCATCACCTCGGCGAAGATCAGCCCGTTGATCGGCGCGATCTCGCTGGGCTTGAGCACCATCGTGCAGCCGGCCGCCAGCGCCGGCATGACCTTGCAGCAGATCTGGTTGAGCGGCCAGTTCCACGGCGTGATCATGCCGACCACGCCCACCGGCTCCTTGACGATGAGCGTCGTGCCGCGCATCCGCGAGAACTGGTACGTCTTGAGGACGTTCAGCATCTCCGTGATGTGGGCGCGGCCGATCCAGGCCTGGGCGCCACGGGCGAGCGACAGCGGCGCCCCCATTTCGCGCGACACCGCCTGGGCGATGTCCTCGTAGCGCTTGTCGTACTCCGCGCCGATCGCCTCGATGAGCTCGACGCGCTCCGCTAGGCTCGTGCGCGAGAAGCTGTCGAAGGCCGCCCTGGCCGCCGCCACGGCGCGATCGATATCGGCGGCGCTGCCGACGGCGATGCGGGTGAACGGCGCCTCGGTCGAGGGATCGACCACGTCGAGGAAGCGCTCCTCGATCGGATCGACCCATTCGCCGTTGATGTAGAATTGCTTCTGATGCGTCGTCATGGTCGTGCGTCTCCTCTCGAGAGGGGGAGCGGCTACGCCGTGAAGGCGGCCCGCAGCGCCGGCGCGACACGCTCGGCGAAAAGGTTGAGGAATCTCGATTGGTCAGGCCCCGGCGCATGGAAGACGAGGTGCCGGAAGCCATACTCGACATAGGGACGGAGGCGCTCCACGACCTCGGCCGGGTCGTCGCTGACGATCCACCGGCTGGCGGCGCGCTCGAGCGGCAGCGCGTCGGCCAGCCGCTCCATCTCCAGCGGGTCCTCGACGCCCGTCTTCTCCTCGGGCGAGAGCGCGAGCGCCGCCCAATGGCGCGTCGCCTCCAGGGCATGCTGCCGGTCCGTATCGAACGACAGCTTGATCTCGATCATCATGTCGTAGGGGTCGGCCGTGCGACCGGCGGCGGCGCGACCGCGCTCGACGTTCGGCAGCAGGGTCTCGGTGTAGAGCGCCGGCGACTTCCCGCTGGTGCAGATGAAGCCGTCGCCGAGCTCGCCCGCGGTGAAGGCGGCCTTGGGGCCGGCCGCGCTGAGATAGATCGGGACGGGCCGTTCGGGACGGTCGTAGATCGTCGCGCGCTCGGTCCGGAAATACTCCCCGTGATGCGTGACCCGGTCCTCCGTCCAGAGCCGCCGCATCAGCTCGACCGCCTCGCGGAGGCGGCCTTCGCGTTCCTTGAACCCTGGCCACGCCATGCCGGTCGACGGGACCTCGTTCAGCGACTCACCGGTCCCGACGCCCAGCACGATGCGGTTGGGATAGAGCGCGCCCAGCGTGCCGATCGCCTGCGCGACGATGGCGGGATGGTACCGGAAGCTCGGCGTCAGCACGCTCGTGCCGATAATGATGCGTTCGGTGCGCTCGCCGGCGGCCGCCATCCATGCGAGTGAAAACGGCGCGTGACCGCCAGTATGCCGCCAGGGCTGGAAGTGATCGCTGATGAAGGCGCTCTCGAATCCGCAGCGCTCCGCCTCCACCACGAAATCGAGAAGGGGCCGGGGGGCGAACTGCTCCGCCGAGGCCTTGTAGCCAAGAGTCAGCAAGCGGATCTCCTTGCGCCGGGTCGAGTGCCTGAGATAACACGCTGAAACCGATTTACAAAGCGAAAAAACCGGTTTACCAACCGTGTCGGCGGATCGATGGAAGGGGAGGTCGGGTGCGCAATCCCACGCCGCTCAACCATGCGAGGCTGCCGACAATCCGCGACGTCGCCGCCGCCGCCGGTGTCTCGCCGGCCGCCGTCTCGCGGCACCTGAACCGATCGGTGGTGCTGCCTGCCGAGACGGCGAGCCGGATTGATTCGGCGGTCGCCGCGCTCAACTATCGGCCGAATATCCAGGCGTTGCGCCTCAGCCGGGGGATCACCCAGATGATCGGCGTGGTCACCCCGGACATCGCCTACCCGTTCTTCGCGATGATCGCGAGCGCCGCGGAGGAGGAGGCAAGCCGCTTCGGCTACAGCGTGGTGATCTGCAATACGCGGAATCAGATCGAGCGCGAGCTCGATTATCTCGACAAGCTCGCCTGGCGGCATGTCGACGGATTGATTTTCCTCACCAACCACGCGGACGACGGGACCCTCGGCAAGCGGCTGGAGCGACTGCAGAATGTTGTTCTTCTCGACGAAGACGTGGCCGGGACGGTCGCTCCGAAGATCTTCATCGACAATCACATGGGCGGCCTGCTCGCCACTCGGCACCTGATCGAGCAAGGCCATCGGCGCCTCGCCCACGTGACCGGGCCGGCCGGGGTGATGAGCGTAAAGGAACGCTTCGCGGGGTTCCGCCAGGCGATGGCCGAGGCGGGACTGCCGGTCGACGAGGCGCTGGTGAAGTTCGGAGCCTACGACGAGGCGTGGGGTGCCGAGGCGTTCCGCCAGCTGTTCGCTCTGGCCGAGCGGCCGAGCGCGGTCTTTCTGGCAAGCGACGCGCTGGCGCTCGGCATGCTGGCGGCCTGCCGCGCCGCAGGGGTCGCGGTTCCGCGCTCTCTGTCGCTTGTCGGATTCGATGACCTGCCCTTCGTCCGGTATCTCGACCCGCCGCTGACCACGGTGCGGCAGCCGGCCGAGGAGCTGGGGCGGTGCGCCGTCCGCCGCCTCATCGAGACACTCCGTGGCCTGCCGGTGCCGGATCGTCCGGAACGGCTGCCGGTGGAGCTCGTCGTGAGGGGCTCGGTCGCAGGACATGGATCTCATCCGAGCTTGCGATAGGCGTCCTTCGCTACGATCCGGCCGTCGCCGTCGAACGTGATGATGTCGACGCCCTCGACCATGGCAAGGCCTCCGCCCACCGCAGGCAGGAGCAAGGTGAAGAAGCTGAGGCACTTGTTGTCGAAGAAGTGAGGGGCCGCGGGCGGCGGCGGGTCGGTGGCGGGATCCGACGGCCGGCATATCCGGGCGAAGCCTTCGCGAACCTCCTGCCGGCCCCGGAACGTAAGTCCGCTCGATGTCCTGTACGTCGGGTCGTCCGCCATCAGCGCCATCAGGCCATCGATGTCGCCGCGGCCCCAGGCGGCGGAAAATCGGCTGAGAGTCGCTTCCATCACGGCTCGGGAAGGGTTTAGCGTCGTCTTGTCCATCGGCACGCCTCCTAGATCCCTACGAGCTTCCGCCCGACGGCGTAGGCTTCCCAGATGTCGTCGCCGTCGTAGGTGGCTGCCGCGATCTCTCGGAGCGCGGCCGAACCGTTTACCGCAACGGTGTTGGGCAGCGTCCGGAAGAGCGGAATGTCCGACGACGAATCGCCGTAGGCGATGCAGTCCTCCGGGCCGATCCGGTAGCGCTCCATCAGCGAGGCGGCGATGCCCACCTTGGAATGCGGCGTGAGGACCAGCTCGGGATCGGGCGCCCTGCCGCCGAAGACCTCCGCGCCGTGGGCGGTCATGGCTCCCCAGTGCAGCAAGCGCGTCACGAAGAACAACGGCGAGAGGGTGACGACCGCGCTGTACTCGCCGCGTCTCGTGATGTCCTCGAACACCTGAGGCACGTTTTGCTTCCATGGCGTCCTGGCGAAGATCTCGTCGATGTCGGCCTCGCTGAGCTCCCCCCACAGCGGCAGGCAGAGTTGGAAGAACTCGACGTGACCGACCTCGCCCCGCGACCAGCCCTCCTCGATGACGTTCACCTCCGCGAGCTTGCCGGCATATTCGGAGATGTGCAGACAGGCAGAGCCGTGCAGCAGCGTTCCGTCCATGTCGAAGATGTGAAGTTTCGTCATCCTGTCCTTCGCTCGTTGGGACGCGGAGCCTCAGGCCTTCGACCTTCCGAGCGTCCGCAGGGACACGGACAGGCTGGACCTCGGGGGTGCCACCGAATTCCGGATCTTCAGCTCGGTCGAGAAGATGGTCGTCTCCGGCACGTCCGACAGGCCGAGCTTGGCGAGCAGCAGCTGCGCCGCGGCCTTGCCCATCTCGTAGCCGGGCTGCGCCACGGTCGTCAGCGGCGGGGAGAAGTAGCGCGACGAGGTGATGTCGTCGAACCCGACGATCGAGACGTCATATGGGATCTCCTTGTCCGTCTCCCGCAGGAAGCGCGCGCCGCCAAACGCCATGAGATCATTCGCATAGAGGATGGCGGTGAGGTTCTCGCCGCTCATCGATTCGAAGATGTTGCGGGTGACGTGGTAGCCCGATTCCTCCGTGTAGTCGCCCGACGCGACGATCGCCCTGTCCGGATCGTGGCCCGCTGCGGCGAGCGCCTCCCGGTATCCGGCGAGCCGCTGCTGACTCGTCCACAGCCAAGGCGGGCCGGCGACGATCGCGATGTTGCGGTGGCCGACGCGCATGATCTCGTGCGCCACCTGGCGCGCGCCCGTGCGGTTGGTCGCGCTGATGAACGGGGCGTCGAGGCCGGGCACGCATTCGTCGACGAAGACCACCGAGCCGGACTCGACGAGCTTGACGAGGCCGACATTCGGCTTGCCTGAACCGGAGAGCAGGATCATCCCGTCGAGCCGGCGCGCCCGAAGCGTCTGGGCGTAATACTCTTCCCACCGGCTCTCGGCTCCGGTCGTTCCCAGCACCATCAGCACGTCGTGACGCTGCGCGATGACGTGCGCGCCTTCGGCGACGGCGGCGAAGAACGGATTCTGCAGATCAGGAACGATCAGGCCGATCGACGAACTCCGCTGCCGCTTCAGGCTGCGTGCCGCGGTGTTGGGCTCGTAGCCGAGTTCCGAGATGCATTGAAGAATTCGGGTCCGGGTCGATTCGGTCACGCGCACCGACCCGTTGATGACCGCGCTGACCGTGCCGACGGACACCTCGGCGGCCTTGGCCACGTCCCTGATCGTCGGTCGGCGTTTGCCGGTCAGCATCGTCACCTCGCAAGCCTAAAAGGACATGCGGCGGCTGATTCGCAAGAGGGGCGCATCGCGCTCCGACCATGCAGCGAGATCGTGCTCATGCTGTATGCCGCGCCACCCGGCGTCACTCGAACAGCGAGGACACGGAGGCCTCGTCCGCCACCGCGCGCACGGCACGGGAGAACAGGCCGGCGACGGTGATCTGCCGGATTCTGTCCGCCGACCGCACGCTCGTTGTGGCGGCGATCGAATCGGTCAGCGTGAGCCCCGTCAGCGGCGAGGCTTGCAGCCGCTCGACCGCTTCACCTGACAGCACGCCGTGCGTGACGTAGGCCTCGACCGAAAGCGCGCCACGCTCCATGACCGCCCGCGCCGCGTTGGCGAGCGAGCCGCCGCTGTCGACGATGTCGTCGACGAGAATGCAATGCCGACCGCCGACATCGCCGATGACGTTGACAACCTCGGAAACGCCGGGACGCTCGCGCCGCTTATCGACGATCGCGAGGTCCGTGTTGAGCCGCTGGGCGAGCTGGCGGGCGCGGACCACGCCGCCGACGTCCGGGGAGACGATCATGACCGGCAGGTCGCCGTGGCGGGCCTTGATGTCCCGGCTGAACAGCGGCGCCGCGTAGAGATTGTCCACGGGAATGTCGAAGAAGCCCTGGATCTGCATGGCGTGCAGATCCAGGGTCAGAATCCTGTCGACGCCGGCGATCGCGAGCAGCTTGGCCACCAGCTTGGCGGTAATCGGGGTGCGGGGACCGGTCTTCCGGTCCTGACGCGCATAGCCGAAATAGGGAATGACCGCGGTGATCCGGCGCGCGCTGCCGCGCCGGAGCGCGTCGACCGTGATCAGCAGCTCCATCACATGGTCGTTCGCCGGGGCGCAGGTGCTCTGGATGACGAAGGTGTCCTGGCCGCGAACCGTCTCGTGGATCTCGACGAACACCTCGGTATCCGCGAAGCGTCTTACGGCCGCGGCGCAGAGCGGCAGACCGAGTTCCGCCGCGATGGCCTCGGCGAGCGGCAGGTTGCCGTTGCAGCCGATCAGGAGCACCGGTGCCTTCGTCCCGATCGACATGCGGCCGGCCTGGTCCGCGAGGGCATTGCCGCGCTTATTTCGGTCCGGAGCGACGAGCGTGGAGCTGGCGCAGGCCATGGCCTGCCTAGAGGTGCCGCTGCCGGGCCGCCCAGCCGATCATCGAGGTCCAGAGCACCGCGTAGTGGGGCCAGTTCATGAACTCCGGCGGCGCCCAATGGGGTGCCACGTCCGAAGTGAAGGCCAGGACGCGGCCCCTGCCGTCCTCTGAGACGGCGATCAGCGGGTCGTCGCCGACCCGCGCGACCACGGTGCTCCCGGGTTTCGCGATCGTCCGGTTGTAGCCGAGCAGCGGCGGCCACTCCGACGGGACCGAGCCGATCGCCGGATGGCCAGGCACCAGCACCTCCGGTTGCCTGCCCTCGGGCAGCTCGACACGGTCATCGTGATCCAGGAGGCGGACCGGCAGGATCGAGGCGAGCGGGCTCATGCCGTAGCGGGCGCGCGCGTCGATGCCGGTGAAGGACATATAGCCGCCGATCTTGACCAAGCCGCCGCCCGCCCGCACGAAATCGACGACGAGCTGCAGCCGGTTCGGAAC
>DATGFU010000502.1:0-7183 GCA_035308865.1 Allostellaceae bacterium
AGATCGCGCGTGGTGCGCGCCGCTAGGCGAAAGGGCGCCAGAAAGTCCGCGTGTGCCTGATAGGCCTGGTAGATCACTCGATGTCACCTGTGCTGTTGGCTGCCATCACTCCGACCCGCCCCGTCCGCGGTAGACCTGGAGGCCTGCCACGACGATGGACCGAAGTCCGCAACAAGGAATTAACGGGCTTGGTTCCGGCTTTATGCCGCGATTAATTGTCCTCCGCTTCCGCGTCCTCTTCGACCTGACGGACGAGATCCTTCAGAAGGACGACGATATCGGCGGCGCTCGTCAGGTCTACCGCTGCATTGACCGCCGCCTCGATCATCATGACGGCGACCAGATAGTCGATCTCGCCGCCGGCCTCGAGCGCCCCCGCCAGGTGCCGATCGGCAATTTCGGCCGCCTTGTCGTAGAGCGCATCGGGCGGTGGGGCGGATTGTGCAGGCATCGCTATGCCTCGGGCGGGAAGGAAGCAGGCACCGTAGCAGCTTCCGCCACCCGATGCTTCTATCAAGTGTGATGATTTCCGCCGGTTTTCCAGCGCCGTCATGAGGATCGTTCGCATCCGTGCTATTCTTGCAGCGCCATGCCGGACGCGAAGGCGGTCATCGTGCACTCGCTCGCTCACGCCTTCGCCGCGGCGGAGACGGCCCAGTCCTTGGGCGTTCCCGTGACGCTGCGGAGCGCCGCGGGGGCGGCCGGTTATGCCGGCGTCGGCTGGTTCGCGGCGCTCGCCGCCGCCGCCCGCGAGCGCTTCCCAAGTGCCGATGTCACTTTCGTGCTGGATTGCGGCGACGAGGCCGGCACGGTCATGGGCGCGCTCCGGCGCGGCATCCGCCGTGTCCGGTTCCACGGTCCGCCGGAAGTCGCCGTCAAGCTCGCGGCGATGGGCGTCGAGCTCGACGGAGACGAGGCGCCGGCGCTCGACCTGCGGGGCGCGGGCGATCCCGCCACGGCCTGCCGGAAATTTCTGGCGGCGTCCGACCCGGCGCGCTAAGTCCTCTGCCCCTGTCCGCCATAGGCCGCGACCGCATCGTCAACCTCACCCTGGACCGCGATTGACCAGCTCCGATGCCGGCGAACCCACACGCTGCCGGCTCTACCTTGTCACCCCGCCGGCGCTCGATCCCGACGCCTTCGCCGCCCCGCTCGCCGCCGCGCTGGACGGCGGCGATGTCGCGTGCCTGCAGCTGCGGCTGAAGGAGGCGGACGACGACACGATCCGGCGGGCGATCGACCGGCTGATGCCCATCGCGGTCGCCCGCAACGTCGCGTTCATCCTCAACGACCGACCCGATCTCGCGCGGGAATGCGGCTGCGACGGCGTCCATGTCGGGCAGAAGGACATGCCCTACGCCGAGGCGCGGCGGCTCGTCGGGCGTGACGCGGTCGTTGGCATTACTTGCCACGACAGCCGGCATTTCGCGATCGAGGCGGCGGAAGCCGGGGCCGACTACGTCGCCTTCGGCGCCTTCTATCCCACGCGGACCAAGCCGTCGCCCTACCGGCCGCCGCCGGATCTCCTCGCCTGGTGGAGCGAGACCATGACCGTGCCTTGCGTCGCGATCGGCGGAATCACGCCGGAGAATTCGGTGCCGCTGGTGCAGGCCGGCGCCGATTTCATCGCTGTGGTCACGGCCGTCTGGGATTGTCCCGATGGTCCCGGCGCCGCGGTCGCCGCCTTCAACCGCGTGTTCGCGGAGGAAGCCGGGAGCCGGGCCGATTGAGCCGCCTGGGAAGGAATGCAAGGCGGATTACGCTTCGCTTATCCGCCCTACGGCGCCGGATCGTAGGGCGGATAAGCGAAGCGTAATCCGCCATCCGCTCAGGCGAACTTGGCGATCTCGTCGAAGGTGAAGCGCGGGCTGCGCGGGAACAGCTTGGTCTCGTCGCCGTAACCGATATTGACCAGGAAGTTCGAGCGGATCTGCGTCCCCTTGAAGAACTCGGCGTCGACCCTCGAATTGTCGAAGCCGGACATCGGTCCGGCATCCAGCCCGACCGCCCGCAAGGCCAGGATCAGATAGGCGCCCTGCAGCGTGCCGTTGCGGAAGGCGGTGTCGGCGATCAGCTGCTCGTTGCCGTGGAACCAGCTCCGCGCATCGGCGTGCGGGAACAACTTCGGCAGGTGCTCGTAGAACTCGTAGTCGTTGGCGACGATGGCCGTCACCGGCGCCGCCATGGTCTTCGCGAGGTTGCCGGGTGCCAGCGCCGGCCGGAGACGCTCCTTGCCCTCGGGCGAGCGGACGAAGACGACCCGCATCGGCGAGCTGTTGGCGCTGGTCGGCCCCATCTTGGCGATGTCGATGGCGTCGCGCAGCAGCTGCTCGGGCACTTCCCGGTCGAGGAAGCCGTTATGCGTCCGCGCTTCGTGGAACAGCTGGTCGAGCGCCGCCGCCGCGATCCGCCCGTGCCGGTCCTTGGCAGGCCGAGTCTTGGTCTCCGTCATTGCCGTCTCCATCTCGGGGGTATCGGCCGCATCATAATCGCAGTGGCGGATTTGGCCAGATCAGGCGACCGGCAGCCACTGCACGGAAGCGATGTCCGGTGCGCCCGACGCGAGCATCACGAGCCGGTCGAAGCCCAGCGCGATCCCCGACGAATCCGGCATGCCGCAGCAGAGCGCCGCCAGGAAATCCTCGTCGATCGGATAGCGCTCGCCGTAGAGAAGCTCGCGGAGATCCATGTCGGCTTCGAACCGCGCCCGCTGCACCGCAGCGTCGGTCAGCTCGCCGAACCCGTTCGCCAGCTCGACGCCGCAGGCATAGAGCTCGAATCGCTCCGCCACGCGCGGATCCTCAGGCTTGGGCCGGGCCAGCGCCGCCATCGAGATCGGGTACTCGCAGAGCGCCGTCGCCCGTCCGATGCCAAGACGCGGCTCGACGCGCTCCAGCATCAGGCGGAAGAACAGATCTTCCCAGCGGTCGCCGCCATGCGGGCGGATGCCGAGCGGCGCCGCCGCGGCCGCCAGCAGCGCCAGGTCGGGCTGGGCCGGATCGGGCGCGGTCGCGAGCAGATCGATGCCGCAATGAAGCTGGAACGCCTCCGCCACGGTCAGGATCTCGACCGGCGCCGTGGGATCGCAGGCGTGTTCGCCGAAGGCGAGCGTCGACGTCCCCGCCGCCGTGCATGCGAGCCATAGCAGCGCCGCGCAATCGTCCACCAATGCCGCCAGCGGCGCTCCCGCGCGGTACCATTCGAGCATCGTGAATTCCGGCGCGTGGGCGGCCGCCCGCTCGCGGTTCCGGAAGACGTGGCCGAGCTGGTAGATGCGCTCCATCCCGCCCACCAGCAGCTTCTTCATGGCGAATTCGGGCGAGGTGTGGAGATAGCGCGGGACGCGCTCGCCCTCCGGCGTCTCCAGCATCGTGGCGAAGGCCTGGAGATGCGGCTCCATGCAGGGACTCACCTGCAGCGCCGGCGTATCGACCTCGGTGAACCCCTCCCCCGCGAACCAGTCGCGGACGGCGCTGGTGATGCGCGCGCGGGCGTCGAGGAACCGGCGGCGGTGCCCGAGGCTTTCCGGATGCCAGGCCGGGAGTCCGTTCATGTCGTAGGCGCCGTGCATGGCAGGGTCGGGCTGCAAGGCTTCCTTCGACACCGCCAAACTGGTAGGAAGCGCGCCATCCACCCGTTCCCTGCGTAATTTCATCCGACCGGCGGAGAGCCATGAAGATCGGTGCCAACGAAATCAAGCCCGGCGTCGTCCTGGAACTGGACGGCAAGCTGTTCGTCGTCCTCAAGCGCGAGACCGTCCAGCCCGGCAAGGGCGGCGCCTTCGCCCAGGTCGAGATGAAGGACATCCGCACGGGCACCAAGACGATCGAGCGTTTCCGCACCCAGGAGACGGTCGAGCGGGCGCGGCTCGACGAGAAGGAGATGCAGTTCCTGTACTTCGAGGGCAACCTGGCCACGTTCATGGACCAGGAATCCTACGAGCAGTACCACATCGACCGCGAGACGATCGGCGATCCGGCCGATTTCCTCAACGACGGCATGGTGGTCAACGTCACGCTGCACGAGAATGTTCCGCTCGCGGTCGATCTCCCGCAGACGGTGACGCTGGAGCTGGTCGAGGCGGATCCTGTGGTCCGGGGCCAGACCGCCTCCTCGTCCTACAAGCCCGGCAAGCTCTCGAACGGACGGCGCGTCATGGTGCCGCCGCATCTCGAAGCCGGCACGCGCGTGGTGGTGAGCACGCAGGACGGGTCCTACCTGGAGCGGGCGAAGGACTGATCGATGCCGGTCCGCTCCGCGGTCCTCAACGTGATGGCCGCGGCGGCGCGCAAGGCCGGGCGGGGACTCATCCGCGATTTCGGCGAGGTCGAGAACCTCCAGGTCTCGCAGAAGGGCCCCTCCGACTTCGTTTCGACCGCCGATCTCAAGGCCGAGAAGACGCTGCGCCAGGAGCTGGGGCGGGGGCGGCCCGGCTACGGGTTCCTGATGGAGGAGAGCGAGGAGACGCCGGGCGACGGGACCCATCGCTGGATCGTCGACCCGCTCGACGGCACCACCAACTTCCTCCACGGCATCCCGCATTTCGCAGTGTCGATCGCACTCGAGCGCGACGGCGAGATCGTCGCGGGCGTGGTCTATGAGCCGCTGCGCGACGAGGAGTTCTGGGCCGAGAAGGGCGGCGGCGCCTTCGTTCGAGACCGCCGGCTCCGCGTCTCCGGCCGCCGCATGCTGGGCGACGCGGTGATCGCCACCGGCATCCCGTTCCGCGGCGTCGGCGACCACAAGCGTTTCCTCAAGACGCAGGAGGCGGTGATGGCGGAGGTCGCCGGCATCCGCCGCTTCGGTTCCGCCGCCCTCGACCTCGCCTACGTCGCGGCCGGCCGCTACGACGGGTTCTGGGAGTTCGGCCTCAAGCGCTGGGACATCGCGGCCGGCATCCTCCTGGTGCGCGAGGCCGGCGGCTATGTCACCGAGCCCGATGGCGGGCACGACCCGCTGGGCAAGGGCAACATCCTTGCCGCCAACGACCATCTCCACATGAAGCTCGGCAGCCTCCTGCGCAAGGCAGCTGCCTGAGGCGGCAATGGAGACGCTGATCGACGTTCCGCCGGGCCATGTCGCGGCGGTCGTCACTTCCCTGGAGATGACCGAGCGGGCAGCGCCGCGCCCGGAAGCTTCCGGCGCCTTCATCCTCAGGACCGAGCCCGCGGCCGATCCGGACTGGTACCGCACCCTCTTTCGCCGGATCGGGGCGGACTGGCTTTGGTTCTCGCGGCTTCGGGTCGAGACCGCGGCGCTGGCGGCAACCCTCCGGGACCCGCAGCGCGAGGTGCACGCCCTGGTCGTGGACGGGCGCGACGCCGGCCTGCTCGAGCTCAATTTCCGCGATCCGCCGGATTGCGAGCTCAGCTTTTTCGGTGTGGACAGGAAGGCGATCGGCGGCGGCGCCGGGCGCTGGCTGATGAACCGCGCGATCGAGCGTGCCTGGGCTCGGCCGATCGCACGGTTCTGGGTGCATACCTGCACACTCGATCACCCCGCGGCCCTCGCCTTCTATATCCGCTCGGGGTTTCGGCCTTACAAGCGCCAGATCGAGATCGCGCCTGATCCGCGCCTGACCGGCGACCTGCCGCGCGATGCGGCACCGCACGTGCCGATTCTCTGAGGCGCCCCGCTTCAATCTGCCATGGTTTCCCGGCATTGTAGACGCGACAGCGTCTCAACTTACCGGGGAGGTTTTGCGATGCGCCGGTCGACGATCCCTGTCCTTTGCCTTGCTCTCGCCCTGCCGGTTTCGGCCTTGGCCGCGAGCGAGTTCGACGGCACGTGGAAGGCGAACACCAGCACCGAGAAACTGCCGAGCACGCCCGATCGTTACCTCCTGGCGAAGGGCGCGTTTGCCTGCCTGACTTGCGAGGTCAAGGCGAAGGTCCCCGCCGATGGCGCCAGCCATCCCGTTTCTGGTTCGCCCTATTACGACGCGGAGTCGGTCAAGGTGGTGGACGACAAGACGGTCGTCGTCACGCGCACCAAGGACGGCAAGCAAACTTCGCAGCTGACGCTGGTCGCCGGGGACGACGGCAAAACGCTGACCGAGAGCTTTGTCGACAACGCGTCGCCCAACGGCCAGGTTGGCACTGGAATGACGATGAGCGCGCGTGTGGGCGCTGCGCCCGCCGGCGCGCATGCAATCTCGGGCACCTGGCGGGCAACCTCGTTCAGCGCCTCGGACAATTTCCTGACCTTCACGATCGCGATCGACGGCGACACGGTCTCGGTGAATTCGCCGGCCGGCCAGTCCTACACGGCGAAGCTCGGCGGCCCCGATGCGCCCTTCGCCGGCGATCCCGGCGTCACTTCCGTCTCGGTGCGCCGGACCGGGCCGCACACGATCGTCGAGACCGACAAGCGCGACGGCAAGGTCGTCTCGATCGCGACCATGACCGTCTCAGCCGACGGCAAGACGCTCAGCACGAAGATCGACGACAAGGTGCACGGCTCGACGATGGCCTTCGACGCGGCGAAGCAGTAGCGAAGCTCGCCTCGATTTACGCCGCCGTGTGCACCGGCGGCGGCTTCGCCAGCGGGTCGCCCTGCGCGGCGTCTTCCTGCTGGCGGCGCCACATGCCGGCGTAAGCGCCGCCGGCCTCGACGAGATCGGCGTGGCGGCCGCGCTCGACCACGTGGCCGGCGTCGAGCACGACGATCTCGTCTGCGTCGACCACCGTCGAAAGCCGATGGGCGATCACCAGCGTCGTGCGGCCGCGGCTGACCTCTCGGAGATTCTGCTGGATCGCTCGCTCGGTATGGGTGTCGAGCGCGCTCGTCGCCTCGTCGAAGAGCAGGATCTGCGGCTGCTTGAGGATCGTGCGGGCGATCGCCACGCGCTGCTTCTCGCCGCCCGAGAGCTTCAGCCCCCGCTCGCCGACGCGCGTCTGGTAGCCGTCCGGCATCGCCAGGATGAAGTCGTGGATATGCGCCAGCCGCGCCGCGTGCTCGATCTCGTCGACCGAGGCGCCGGCCCTTCCATAGCCGATATTGTAAAGGATCGTGTCGTTGAAGAGGACGGTATCCTGCGGCACCATCCCGATCGCCGCGCGGAGGCTCTGCTGGCGCACGCGACGGATATCCTGCCCGTCGATCAGGATCGCCCCGCGATCGACGTCGTAGAACCGGAAGAGCAGGCGCGAGAGCGTTGATTTTCCCGCCCCCGACGGCCCGA
>DATGFU010000503.1:0-2211 GCA_035308865.1 Allostellaceae bacterium
CGGTATTCGATCCGACGACCGGCGAGGAGCATCGCGTCCACATCTTCGTCGCCGCACTCGGTGCGTCGAACTACACCTATGCCGAGGCACGCTGGAGCGAGATGCTGCCCGATTGGATCGGCGCGCATGTCAACGCGTTGGCGGCGATCGGCGGCGTGCCGAAGGCGTTGGTTCCCGACAATCTGAAGGCCGGGGTCACCAAGCCGTCGCGCTACGAGCCCGGCATCAACCGGACCTACCAGGACCTCGCCGACCACTATGGCTGCCTGGTGCTGCCGACGCGGGTGATGAAGCCGCGCGACAAGGCCAAGGTCGAGGTGGCGGTGCAGATCGTCGAGCGCTTCGTGCTGGCGAAGCTGCGCAATTGCCGGTTCTTCTCGCTGGCCGAGTTGAACGCGGCAATCACCGACTGCGTAACCGTCATCAACGCCAAGGTCATGCGCGGCATCGGCAAGAGCCGCAGGGAACTCCTGGAGACGCTCGATCGTCCGGCGCTCGCTACGTTGCCGGACACCGCCTATTGCTATGCGCAATGGAAGCGGGCCCGTGTCGCGCCCGACTATCACATCGAGGTCGCCGGCCATTACTACTCAGCGCCCTCCAAGCTGATCCGCGAGATCGTCGAGGCACGCATCACCAGCGCGACGGTGGAGATCTTCCACAGGGGCGAGCGGGTTGCCAGCCATGCCTTCTCGGCGGTTCGCAATCGGCACAGCACGACCACCGAGCATATGCCGAGCGCCCACCGCCGCTACGCCGAATGGACGCCGGCCAGGATGATGATCGAGGCGGCCAAAGTCGGCCCGGCGACGGTCGCCCTCTTCGAAGCGATCATGAAGGCAAGGCCGCATCCCGAGCAGGGCTTTCGCTCGTGCCTCGGCATTGTCGGGCTCGCCAGAAGTTATGGCCTTGCCCGCCTCGAAGCCGCGGCGCGGCGCGGCAACCACATCGGCGCGACCAGCTACGGCTCGATCGCCTCGATCCTCAAGCATGGGCTCGACAAGGCCTTTGCAAGCGAACCGGCGCCGGACGCCCCGCCGATCCGGCACGGCAATATCCGTGGCCCCGGTTACTTCCACTGAAGAGAGAGAGCCTCGCAGGCGGGCCAAGCATGCGGGCGAAAGGGAAAGGACAGAAAGTGCTCACGCATCCAACCGAACAACGGCTGATCGCGCTCGGCCTCGCCGGCATGGCAAAGGCGCTCGAAGAACAAAGACGGCTGCCGGACGTGGCCGCACTCGCCTTCGAGGAACGGCTCGGCTTGATGGTCGACCGCGAGGCGATCGAACGCCAGAACAAGCGCCTCGTCACGCGATTGAAGTTCGCCGGACTTCGACAGAACGCCGTCGTCGAGGACATCGACATGAAGACGCCGCGCGGGCTCGACAAGCCGCTGTTCGCCAAGCTCGCCGCCGGCGACTGGATCGATCAGCACCAGAACCTGATCGTCATCGGTCCGACCGGCGTCGGCAAGAGCTGGATCGCTTGTGCCCTGGCGCACACGGCCTGCCGAAACGATCGCTCGGTGCTCTATCACCGGGTGCCGCGCCTGTTCGACGCGCTCGCCTTGGCACGCGGCGACGGCCGCCATGCACGCCTGCTCAAAGCCATCGCCCGCGTCGAGCTGCTCATCCTCGACGACTGGGGTCTCGCCAGTCTGACGCCCGATCAAGGGCGCGACCTCCTCGAGATCGTCGACGATCGCCACGGGCGCGGCTCGACCATTGTGACCAGCCAGTTGCCGGTCGAGCAATGGCATGAGGCCATCGCCAATCCGACCATCGCCGACGCCATCCTCGACAGGCTCGTCCACAACGCTCACAGGCTGACCCTCAAGGGCGATAGCCTGCGCAAGACCGCTGCCAATCGGGCCGGACTTGACCTCAACCAGGTCGCGTGACCCCATGAAGCCGTCGACGGGAGCCGCTGTCCGCAATCACCGGATTGCTGTCCGCCTTCGACCGGAATCACTGTCCGCCTTCAAATGGAATGACTGTCCGCCTTCACCGGAATGCGCAGCCACCCACAAAAACATACTTATTTCCACCGGTTCAAGCCGCCTAACTGGCCCAGTTGGCCAACCGATTCATCCGACTCACAAAGTCTCCGGACGGACACTGAACGTTACCCGTGAGGATCGCAATCGGCATGAGGCGATCGCGACGGATGGCAGTGCACCGCAGAAGCATGTCTGGGCGCCGCTGCCGGCGG
>DATGFU010000504.1:0-4720 GCA_035308865.1 Allostellaceae bacterium
CCCGGATCGGCGCGGCGGGCTTGACCGGCGGCGGCTCGACCGGCTCGGCCGGCGACTCCGGCTCCGCGTTCGGCCGGTTCGAGATCGCGATCTGCTGGGCCAGGCGCTCGATCGAGCGTTCCCAATCCTGGAACAGATCGATCCACTGGCGGGTGGCGAACTCGTACGCGAAGGCATCGTTGGGCAGGACGTCCTCGGTGCGGACCGGGATCACGGTCAGCCCGTACTGGCCCGCCAGCGCCACCTCCTTCATGATCTCGTTGGAACTGTTGGCGTTGGTCGTGAAGACCAGCACCATCACCCGGGCGGCACGGATGGCCCGGACAATCGCCTGCTGGAAGTTCTGGCCGGGCTCGATGTCGCGCGAGGAGATCCAGCATTTGAGGCCGCGGCGCTCCAGCGCCTCGCACACCGTGCCGGCGACCTTGGCGTCCTTCGACGAATAGCTGATGAAGACGTGCGTCGTCACGGGATCCCCCACCCCGACCGGCCCTGTTCTAGCGAAACCGGCGGCTCAGTTCAGCAGCGAAATCCCGGTCGTGGCGCCTCAGAAGTCGAGGTCGGTGTAGTGCTCCGGCGGCGCGTGACCCGGGACGTGATCGGCCAGCAGCGGCCGGAACGAGGGTCGCGACTTGATCCGCGCGTACCAGTCCTTGGCCAGCTCGTGCTGGCCCCAGGGCACGTCGCCGATATAGTCGATCACCGAGAGATGCGCCGCGGCAGCGATGTCGGCCAGCGAGAAATGGTCGCCGGCCAGCCAGCGCCGGCGCTCGACCAGCCAGCCGATGTAATCGAGGTGATGATGGAGATTGGTGTGGCCGGCGCGGATCGCCTGCGAGTTCGGCTGGCCGTACCCCATCATCCGCTTCATCAGCTTCTCGCCGACCAGGTTCTGCGTCGCCTCGCGGTTCATCTTGAGGTCGAACCAGGCGACGAGCCGGCGGACCTCGGCGCGGCCGATCGGATCGATGCCGATCAGCGGCCGCTCGCGGTAGGTCTCCTCGATGTACTCGGCGATCACCCCCGAATCGACGATGACCGTGCCGTCGGGCTCGACCAGCACCGGCACCTCGCCGGCCGGATTCATCGCCAGGAAGTCCTCGCGGCGGTCCCAGACCCGTTCCTGGTGCAGCTCGAACTCGAGGTTCTTCTCCCGGAGGACGATCCTGAGCTTGCGGGAGAACGGGCAGAGCGGCAGGTGGAACAGCGTGCGCATCGGCAACCCGGCGGAAGAACGATTGTCAGATCTATCCTATCCGCTCGTCGCCGGCCACACCCGGAGTCGCGGCCGATCCGCTCGGCCGCCTGCCGCCCGTGATCAGTTGATGATCGTGACCGCGCGGCGATTCTGGGCCCAGGCGGCGTCGGTCGAACCGACCGCGACGGGCCGCTCCTTGCCGTAAGAGATCGTCTGCAGCCGTTGCGGCGAGACGCCAAGGGAGATCAGCGCCTGTTTGGCCGAGGTCGCACGCCGCTCGCCCAGCGCAAGGTTGTACTCGCGTGTGCCGCGCTCGTCGCAATGACCCTCGATCGTGAAGGTCAGGTTCGCGTATTTCTGGGCGAACGCGGCCTGACGCTGCAGGGTCTGCCGGGCCTCGCCCGAAATCTCCGAGCTGTCGTAGCCGAAATGGATCGTGTCGCCGACCTGTGTCTTGAGCTCGGTCGTCTCGCTCTGCAGGTCGCCGCCCATGCCGTTCAGCTGCGAGGAGGTGACGCCGTTGTCGCCGGCCCCGTTCGCACCGCTTGCAGTCTGCCCGTTATTGTCCGACGAACAAGCCGCCACGCTGCCGGCGACGCAAAGCGCCAGCAGCCACTGTGAAACCCTCATGCCTACCCCCCGGTGAGAAATGCGTTCGTGGCGCTTCTATCCGGCGATCATGGCAATCGCAGGGCAGCATGCATCGGAAAAGATTACAGGAACAGGACGAGGACTCCGCCGACCGCCGCCATCGTCCAGCCGATCAGCGACATCGCCATGCCGAGCATGATCTCGTAAGGCACCGTCTTGCGGGCGCGAAAGAAGAGGTAGAACAACCCCGTCGTCCCGAGCACGGTACCGAGCAGGAACAGCGTGTAAGCTTCTTGCATCCCGAGCTTATCCTTCCCCCGATTGTCCGCACCGGAGCACAAGCAGACCGCAACGCCGAGCAGTGCCTTCCTTCTAGGGAAGGCATCCGCCCGGCATCACGATGGAAAGGATAGCCTTAATATCTACGAAGATTTGGTAAACCGCCTTAACGGACCACCCGCCACGACCCGTCATCCTGCTGGCAGGCCGTGCCGCTGGCGAGCTGCGACTGCCCGTTGATCACGATCGTGCGCTGGAAGTCCCGGCAGGTTCCGGCCGCGAGCTGCGAGGAGGCCGGCGTCGTGCGTGCGCTGGGCACCGGCGCACCGTAGGAAGCGGGCCCACCATACGGCGTCGGGTATGCTGACGGCGAGTATCCCGGCGGCGAGTATCCCGGCGGCGAGCGCCCCGGAGCCGAATATCCAGGCGCCTGCGGCGACGGCGCCGCCGAAGCGGTCGGTCCGTTGCCCAGCACGATCTCGACTCGGCGATTCTGCGGTTCGCGCACCTGGTCGCCGGTCGGCACGAGCTGGCCGCTCTTGCCGTTGCCGCTCGCCGTGACCTCGTTGGCGGGAACGCCGTCCGCGATCAGCTGCTGGCGTACCGACTCGGCGCGACGTTCCGAGAGCGTCTGGTTGTAGGGCGACGTGCCGGTCGAATCGGTGTGCCCCGACAGGTAGATCCGCGTCACGCCCGACTGGCGGGCACTGTCGGCAGCCTGCTGGATGACCTGCGCGGCCGCCGGCGTGATGTCCGATTTGTCGAAATTGAAGAACACATTGTAGGACCGCTGCGCGGACGGCGCATTGGCGGCGGGCGGCGCCGCGGGCGCGGCCTGTGGCGGATAATAGGGATAGGGCGGTGCCGCGTAATAGGCGGGATAGTAGCCGTAGCCTGGCCAGCCCCAGTAGGGCCAGCCCCAACCGACTCCCCAGCCCCAGCCGCCCCAGCCCCAACCGTGGCCCCACCAGCCGCGGCCACCCCAGCCGCCGCCATGCCAGCCGCCACCACCGTGCCAGCCGCCACCACCGTGCCAGCCACCGCCGCCGCCATGGAACCCGCCACCGCCACCGCCATGCCAGGCGGCCTCGGCCGGTTGCGTCGACACCAGCAGCAGCGCGGTCGCGGAAGCGCCCACAGCTTTCCCCAAGAACCCTCGGCTCATCAGCATCGCCGGCATGTCCCAAACTCCATCCTCAGCAGGCCGCACACGCAGCCGATCAACCGGTGATTATCGCTCTGCCGGCGAACATATTCCAGGGGGCGGGGGTGTGACCATTTAGCGGCAGAGTGCTACTCGGCCGCGTCGGCGAACACCGGGACGGGCAGCTTGTCGAGCATTTCCTTGGGGACGATGTGCCAGAAATGTGCCGATTCGCTCTCCCAGTCGGCAAGCAGACGCTCGGCCAGGCGCGACTGAGTCTCGGCCGCATGCTCGCGGATGAGCGCCTTGGCCATGTCCTCCCAATGCTGCACGGAGAAGCGCTGCCAGGTGACGTCGGCCGGATTCACACGATCGACGAAGGCGCCTTCCGGATCATAGACGAAGGCCATGCCGCCGGTCATGCCGGCCGCGAAATTCTCGCCGACCGGCCCGAGAATCACCGCGATGCCCCCGGTCATGTACTCGCAGCCGTTGGAGCCGCATCCTTCCACCACCACCTCGGCGCCGGAGTTGCGCACGGCGAAGCGTTCGCCAGCCTGGCCGGCCGCGAAGAGCCGTCCCGCGGTCGCGCCGTAGAGCACCGTGTTGCCGATGATCGTGTTGCGATGGCTGTCGAGCGTGCTCGCGGTCATCGGCCGCACGACGATCGTGCCGCCGGAAAGCCCCTTGCCGACATAGTCGTTGGCGTCGCCGAAGACCTCGAGCTTCAGGCCCTGCACGCCGAAGGCGCCGAGCGACTGCCCTGCCGAGCCCCGAAGCCGCACCGTCAGATGGCCCGGCTGCAGCCCCTTCTCGCCCCATTGGCGCGTGATCATCGAGCTGATGCGCGTGCCGATGGCGCGCTGCGTGTTCCGGACGTTGTAGGTGAGCTGCATCTTCTCGCCGAGCTCGAACAGCGCCTGCGCGTCCTCAGCCATTTGCGCGTCGAGCGTGTCCGGCACCTCGTTGCGGCCGTCGAGCGTGCAGTAGCGCGGATAGTCGCCCGGATCGGCCTGCGACAGGATCGGGTTGAGGTCGAGATCGTCCAGATGCGCCCAGCCGCGGTTGATCTGGGTCAGCAGATCGGTCCGGCCGATGATCTCGTTGAGCGACCTGGCGCCAAGCGACGCCAGGATCTCGCGCACCTCCTCGGCGACGAAGGTAAAGAGGTTGACGACCTTCTCCGGCGTGCCCTCGAACTTCTCGCGCAAGGCCGGATCCTGGGTGCAGATGCCGACCGGGCAGGTGTTGGAATGGCACTGGCGCACCAGGATGCAGCCCATCGCCACCAGCGAGGCCGTGCCGAGCCCGAACTCCTCGGCGCCGAGGATGGCGGCGATCACCACGTCGCGGCCGGTCTTGATGCCGCCGTCGGTCCTGAGCCGCACGTTCTGCCGCAGCCGGTTCAAGGTCAGCACCTGATGCACCTCGGAGACGCCCATCTCCCAGGGGATGCCGGCATACTTGATGGACGAGCTCGGCGAGGCGCCGGTGCCGCCGACATGGCC
>DATGFU010000505.1:0-1891 GCA_035308865.1 Allostellaceae bacterium
ATAGAATGGCGGTGAAGGGCGCCGCCGCCGGAAACCGCCCCGACAGGGGCCCCTCGCGCGCGGCAGGCTCATGCCCGCACGCGCGGTAGGTCGAACAGGAATCACAACGGGAGGTCACCATGAAACGTCTGACGCGTCGCACGATACTCGCCGCCGCCCCGGCCGCGCTGGCCTTTGGCGCTCCGCTCCTCGCGCCGCGGCCGGCTCGCGCCAAGCAATACGGCCCCGGCGTCACCGACACTGAGATCAAGATCGGCAATTGCGCCCCTTATAGCGGCCCTGCCTCGAGCTACAGCACGATTTGGAAATGCGAGGCGAAGTACTACGAAATGGTCAATGCCGCGGGCGGCATAAACGGCCGCAAGATCAAGTTCCTCTCCTACGACGACGCCTACACCCCGCCGAAAGCCGTCGAGATGACGCGCAAGCTGGTCGAGCAGGATCAGGTCTTCCTGGTCGCCAACAGCGCCGGCACGCCGACCAACACCGCGGTGTGGAAGTACCTGAACGAGCACAAGGTGCCGCAGCTCCTCGTCGGCACCGGCGCCACGAAGTGGGACGACCCCAAAGGCCATCCCTGGACGATCGGCTTCCAGCCGAACTACCAGAGCGAGGGACGCATTTACGCCGCCTACATCTTGAAGAATAAGCCCGACGCCAAGGTCGGCGTGCTCTATCAGGACGACGATTTCGGCAAGGACTACCTGAAGGGCGTGCTCGACGGGCTGGGGCCGAAAGCCTCGATGGTCATAGTCAAGGCGAGCTACGAGACCACCGATCCGACCGTCGATTCGCAGGTCGTCGATATGAAGGCGAAGGGCTGCGATGTCTTCGTCAACACCGCGATCTCCAAATTCGCCGCCCAGGCGATCAGGAAGGCGGCCGAGATCCAATGGAAGCCGCTGCACATCCTGAGCGGCATCGGCAATTCGACCGCCGGCACGTTGCAGCCGGCTGGCTATGAAAACTCCAAGGACATCGTCTCCGATTTCTATCTGAAGGACCCGACCGATCCAAGCTGGAAGGACGATGCCGGGCTCAAATGGTGGCTCGGCTTCATGGACAAGTGGTATCCGGAGGGCGACAAGAAAGACATCAACAACGTCTATGGGCCCTCGGCCGCGGCAACGGTGGTTCAGGTGCTCAAGCAATGCGGCGACGAATTGACCCGCGAGAACGTCATGAAGCAGGCGGCCAACCTGCATGATTTCACGGTGCCGATGCTGTTGCCGGGGATCAAGATCAACACCAGCCCGACCGATTTCGCGCCGGTCAAGCAGGTGCAGATGGCCCGCTTCAACGGCGAGCGCTGGGAGCTGTTCGGCGGGCTGATCTCCGGCGCGGTCACCTGAGGCCGACGACCGGTAGGAACCCAACGTTCCCCGTCACCCCCGCGCGATCCCCGGGGTCAAGCCCGGGGAGGGGTCCAGGGCAGGCGGTATGCCGGTTGCCCTGGATTCCCGCTTGCGCGGGGATGACGGACCCTGAAGTGCTCTGCCTTACCCGCATTTGGAATAGCCGCAGCTCGTGCACTGATCGCAATCTTCGAGGCGGATGAGGGAAGCTTCGCCGCATTTCGGGCATTGCCTGAGGCGCGGCCCGGCGAACCCGAGGGTGTTCCCGGGGGGCTCTTCCGGCGCGAGGTTGACAACCTGCAAGGCCTGCTCGTCACGGCCGGGCCGGGCCGGCAGGAAGCCGATCTCGATCATGTGGCGCTCGATGACCTCGCCGATCGCGGCGAGGAGGGAGGGGACGTATTTGCCCTCGACCCAGGCGCCGCCGCGCGGGTCGAACACCGCCTTCATCTCTTCGACGACAAAGGACACGTCGCCCCCGCGCCGGAAGACCGCGCTGATCATTCGGGTCAGCGCCACCGTCCAGGCGTAGTGCT
>DATGFU010000506.1:0-7223 GCA_035308865.1 Allostellaceae bacterium
TGGCGGCGAGCTACGGCACGTTCCTCGGATCCTCGTACCGGCTCGACATGGTGCGGACCGGGGCGGCGCTCTACGGGCTCAATCCGTTGCCGGGCAGGGCCAATCCGATGTTGCCGGTGGTCGGCCTGCGTGCGCGCATCCTACAGGTTCGCGAGGTCGAGGCGGGCGATACCGCCGGCTACGGCGCCACCTGGACCGCTGAGGGGAAGCGCCGGCTCGCCACGCTGGCGGTGGGCTATGCCGACGGGCTGCTGCGGGAGAGCGCCAATCGCGGCTCGGTTCGGTTCGGCCCGATGGCGGCGCCGATCGTCGGGCGCGTGTCGATGGATCTGGTCACGGTCGACGTCACCAGCGTGCCGCCTGCCTGGGCGCAGCCGGGCGGCTTCGCCGATCTGGTCGGCCCCCATGGGACGATCGAGGATCTGGCCCGCGATAGCGGCACGATCGGCTACGAGCTGCTGACGCGCCTGGGACCCCGCCTGCGGCGTGTCTATGAGGGGGCGACCTGAATGGTCCGGCCTCTTCCCGGGTTCCCCCTCCCCCCAACCCCGTCCCGCGAGGGGAGGGGGCGTCCGCCGCGCGCGCGCCAAACGGCCAAAAGGGCCGGCTGAGCCGATGCTGGACTTCATCGCCGCGATCGGCCGCGTCACCCTGGCCTTCCTGGCGACGGTAGGGCGGCTCGCGCTCTTCGCCGGGGTAACGCTCGGGCACATGGCCCGGCCGCCCTTCTACGGCAAGAGCCTGCTCCGGCAGATGGTCGGCATCGGCTACAACTCGCTGCCGGTGGTGGGGCTGACGGCCATCTTCACCGGCATGGTGCTGGCGCTGCAGGCCTACACGGGCTTCTCTCAGTTCGGGGCGAAGACCGCCGTCGCGCGTTTGGTGGCGTTGTCGGTCACCCGCGAGCTGGGGCCGGTGATCGCCGGGCTGATGGTGGCGGGACGCGTCGGCGCGGCGATCGCCGCCGAGATCGGCACGATGCGCGTCACCGACCAGATCGACGCGCTGTCGACGCTCTCGACCAACCCCCACAAGTATCTCGTCGTGCCGCGCGTGGTCGCGGGGCTGCTGACGATGCCGCTGCTGGTGCTGGTGGCCGACAGCATCGGCGTGTTCGGCGGCTATCTCATCGCCACCTACAAGTTCGGGTTCGACGCCCAGGACTACCTCCATCAGACGGTCGACATCATCACGACCGACGACGTCGTCTCGGGCCTCATCAAGGCCGCGGTGTTCGGCTTCCTGGTGACGCTGATGGGCTGCTACCACGGCTATCATTCGCGCGGCGGCGCCCAGGGCGTCGGCACGGCGACCACGCAGGCCGTCGTCAGCGGCTCGATCCTGATCCTGGTCTTCGACTACCTGCTCACCGCGGCGCTGTTCAAGGGATGACCGCGAAGATCGCCATCAGCGGCCTGACCAAGTCCTTCGGGCGCAAGAAGGTGCTGCAGGGCCTCGATCTGGAGATCGGCACCGGCGAGAGCGTGGTCGTGATCGGCGGATCCGGCACCGGCAAGTCGGTGCTGCTCAAATGTGTCCTCGGGCTGATCGAGCCCGATGGCGGCTCGATCAAGGTCGACGGCGAGGAGACGTTCGGCCTGCGCGGCGCCGAGCGCGACCGTGTGCGCGCCAAGTTCGGCATGCTGTTCCAGGGATCGGCGCTCTTCGATTCGCTGCCGGTCTGGGAGAACGTCGCCTTCGGGCTGATCCAGGGCCGGCGGATGGACCGGAACGATGCGAAGGAAGTGGCGATCGCGACGCTGGCCAAGGTCGGGCTCGGCCCCGAGGTCGGCGAGCTCGGTCCCGCCGAGCTGTCGGGCGGCATGCAGAAGCGAGTGGCGCTCGCCCGTGCGATTGCCGCCGAGCCCGAGGTGATCTTCTTCGACGAGCCGACGACGGGGCTCGACCCGATCATGGCGGACGTGATCAACGAGCTCATCGTCGATCGCGTGAAGGAGCTCGGCGCGACGGCTCTCTCGATCACCCACGACATGGCCTCGGCGCGCAAGATCGCCGACCGCATCGCCATGCTGTACCAGGGAAAGGTCATCTGGCAGGGCCCGGTCGGCGAGATCGACCGTTCGGACAACCCCTATGTCGACCAGTTCATCCACGGCCGCGCCGAAGGCCCGATCCGGATGGAAGTGCGGGCCCCGTGAGAAGGCTGCATCGATGAGCCGCGTCCGCAGCCGCTACGTCTGCCAGGAATGCGGTGCCGTCGCGGCGCAATGGGCGGGGCGGTGCGATGCCTGCGGCGGCTGGAACAGCTTCGTGGAGGAGCCGGCCGGCGACGGGCCGCCGCGCAGTCTCGGCGGCGGCAACGCCAAGGCACGGCGGGTCGAGTTCGTCGGGCTGACCGGCGCGAGCGAGCCGGCGCCGCGGCGGGTGACCGGCATTGCCGAGTTCGACCGGGTGTGTGGCGGCGGCCTGGTGCCGGGCTCGGCGCTGCTGGTCGGCGGCGATCCCGGAATCGGCAAATCGACCCTGCTGCTCCAGGTCGTGGCGGCGCTGGCGGCCGGGCGGGGCGGGGCGCCGCTGCGCTGCGTCTATGTCTCGGGCGAGGAGGCGATCGACCAGGTGCGGATGCGCGCGCAGCGGCTGGGCGTCGAGAAGACGTCCGTGCAACTCGCGGCGGCGACCAGCATCAGGGACATCGCGGCCTCGCTCGACGTGGTCGGCGGACCGGATGCGGTCGTGATCGATTCGATCCAGACCATGTATCTCGACACGCTCGATTCGGCGCCCGGCACGGTCGGTCAGGTGCGCGCCGCCGCGCAGGAGCTGATCCGGCTGGCGAAGCGCGTCGGGTTCACGCTGGTGCTGGTGGGTCATGTCACCAAGGAGGGGCTGATCGCCGGCCCCCGCGTGCTCGAGCACATGGTCGACACCGTGCTCTATTTCGAAGGCGAGCGCGGCCACCAGTTCCGCATCCTCCGCGCCGTCAAGAACCGCTTCGGCCCGACCGACGAGATCGGCGTCTTCGAGATGACCGATGCCGGGCTGAGCGAGGTGCCGAATCCTTCCGCGCTCTTCCTCGCCGAGCGCCGCGGCGATGTCAGCGGGGCGGCCGTCTTCGCCGGCATGGAGGGAACGCGGCCGGTGCTGGTCGAGATCCAGGCCCTGGTCTCGCCCTCGCCGCTCGGCACGCCGCGCCGCGCCGTGATCGGCTGGGATTCGGCGCGGCTCGCCATGGTGATGGCCGTGCTCGACACGCGCTGCGGCCTTGCGGTCGGAGGCAACGACGTCTATCTCAACGTCGCCGGTGGCCTGCGCATCGCCGAGCCGGCAGCGGATCTGGCCGTGGCCGCGGCGCTGATCTCGGCCCTCAAGGACAGGCCGGTCCCGGCCGACGCCGTGATCTTCGGCGAGATCGGGTTGAGCGGCGAGATCCGCTCCGTCTCTCAGACCGATGCGCGCTTGAAGGAAGCCGGCAAATTGGGATTCAGCCAGGCCTTCGCGCCGCTCCGGCGCGGCCGCGCGAAGCCGGCACCGACCGGCATCCGGATCGAGGAGGTCGGCCATCTCGATGAGCTGATCGGCCTCGTGGGCGCGGCGACGCCCAGCCGGCGCCGTGTCATGGCGGGAGATTGAGATCGGCATGCCGAGCCTGCCCCAAGCCATCGATTGCAGCGGAACGATCCGGTGAACACGCTCGACCTGATCGTCATCTCGGTCGTCGGCCTAAGCGCGCTCTTCGCCTTCGTGCGCGGCTTCGTGCGGGAGGCGCTGTCGATCGTCGCCTGGATCGGCGCCGGACTGGTCGCCTATTACGGCTATGCGCGATTCGCGCCGGCTATAGGGCGGCTGATCCCCAATCCTCTGGCCGCGCAGCTCACCACGGCCGGCCTTCTCTTCGTGGTGAGCCTTCTCGTCTTCTCGATCGTGGTCGGCGTGCTCTCGGACCGGGTCCGAACCTCGCGGCTCGGGTCGGTCGACCGCTCGCTGGGCCTCCTCTTCGGCCTTGCCCGCGGCGTGCTGGTCGTCTGCCTCGGCTATCTCGTTACCGTCCACGTGATTGAGCCGGACGCATGGCCGCCCAAGAACGAAGACCTACCCGGCTGGATTGCCGAGGCCCGGTCGAAGCCCTATCTGGAGCAGGGCGCCACGCCTCTCCTTCAGCTCCTGCCGCCCAACCTGCTGGACCAGGGGGCCAAAGCGGCGAAGTCCATCGAATCCGCGGCCAAGGCCAAGGAGTCGCTGGACCAGGCACTGCCGCCGGCGCCGCAGAAGACCCAGCCGCCAGCCTACGACAACTCGAAGCGCCAGGATTTGAACGAGACGATCGACCAGGTGAACGGGCAGCGGAACTGACGGACGGAGACCATGACGCTGCTGACCACCGACCCGTTCGACGACGACCGCTTCCACGAGGAATGCGGCGTGTTCGGCGTCATCGGCCATCCCGAGGCGGCGGCGCTGACCGCGCTCGGCCTTCACGCGCTGCAGCACCGCGGGCAGGAGGCGGCGGGGATCGTCTCGTTCGACGGCGACCAGTTCCACGAACGCCGCGCCCTGGGTCAGGTCGGTGCCACGTTCAGCTCGAAATCCGTCATCGAGAAGCTGCCCGGCTCGTCGGCCATCGGCCATAACCGCTATGCCACGACGGGCGAGGTGGCGCTCCGCAACGTCCAGCCCTTCTTCGGGGGCGTGCAGGGCCGCGGCTTTGCCGTCTGCCACAATGGCAACCTCACCAATTCCTACGAGCTTCGGCAGCAGCTTGAACACCGTGGCAGCCTGTTCCAGTCGACCAGCGACACCGAGGTCATCCTGCACCTGATGGCAACGTCGCTGCGCCATACCGTGCTCGACCGGCTGACCGACGCGCTGCGCCAGATCGAGGGGGCCTATTCGCTAGGGGCGCTGTGCACCGAGGGGCTGATCGGCGTGCGCGATCCGCTGGGGGTGCGGCCGCTGACTCTCGGGCGGCTCGGCGATGCCTGGGTGCTCGCCTCGGAGACGGTGGCGCTCGACATCATCGGCGCCGAGGCGGTGCGCGACCTCGATCCCGGCGAGATCGTCCTCATCGGGCCGGACGGCATCAAGAGCGTCAAGCCGTTTGGCCGTCACGCCTCGCGCTTCTGCATCTTCGAGCACATTTATTTCGCACGGCCCGACAGCGTCGTCGACGGGGCGGATGTCTACGAGGTGCGCAAGAGGATCGGCGCCGAGCTTGCCCGCGAGGCGCCGGCCTCTGCCGACGTGGTGATTCCGGTGCCGGATTCTGGCGTGCCGGCGGCACTGGGCTTCGCCGCGGAGAGCGGCCTACCCTTTGACCTCGGCATCATCCGCAACCACTATGTCGGCCGCACCTTCATCGAGCCGACCGACCAGATCCGCCATCTCGGCGTGAAGCTGAAGCACAACGCCAATCGCCGCTTGATCGAAGGCAAGCGGGTCGTGCTCGTCGACGATTCGATCGTCCGCGGCACGACCTCGCTCAAGATCGTCGAGATGGTGCGGCATGCCGGCGCCCGCGAGGTCCACATGCGAATATCGAGCCCGCCCACCAGCCATTCTTGCTTCTACGGCATCGCCACGCCGGAACGGGAGAAGCTCCTCGCCTCGCATATGGACGTCGACGAGATGGCGCGTCATATCGGTGCCGACAGCCTCGCCTTCGTCTCGCTGGACGGGCTTTACCGGGCGCTCGGTCAGCCCGGTCGCGACTCACGCGCGCCGAAATACTGCGACGCCTGCTTTACTGGGGATTATCCGATCCCGCTCAAGGATTTCGAGGCCGGCAACCTCACCGCCCCCCTTTCACCGATGGGCTCGTAGCCGGCATGGCGGAGGCACAGCTTGCGGGGCGGGTCGCGCTCATCACGGGAGCAACGCGGGGCATCGGCGCTGCGGTGGCGCGGCGATTCTCGGCGGAAGGCGCGCATGTCGTCCTGATCGGGCGGACGGTCGGCGCGCTGGAAGAGATCGACGACGCGATCAAGATCGCCGGCGGCACCGCCACGCTCGTGCCGCTCGACCTCAAGGAATTCGACAAGATCGATCAGCTGGCCGGCGTGCTGACCGACCGCCACGGCAAGCTCGACATTCTGGTGGGCAATGCCGCCGTACTGGGCTCGATCGGCCCGATGGGACACATGACGCCCGAGGAATTCCGCAACGTCATGGATATCAACGTCACCGCCAACTGGCGCCTGGTCCGGGCCTTCGATCCGCTGCTGCGCCGGGCGCCGAAGGCGCATGCGCTCTTCACCACCTGCGAGGCCGGGCATGAGCCGACCGCGTACTGGAGCGCCTATGCGATGAGCAAGGCGGCGCTGGAGATGATGACGCTGACCTGGGCAGCCGAGCTGACCAAGACCAATGTCAAGGTGGCGCTGATCGATCCCGGGCCGGTGCGGACCGGTCTCCGCCGCAAGGTCTTCCCGGGCGAGCATCCGTCGGCCGCGGCGGCGCCGGAAGCAGTCGCGAGCCTCTTCCTGCAGCATGTTCTCGACTGAGGCGGTATCCGCCCTCGGTCGCGCTGTCCGCGAGGCCGAACGCTGCATTCGCCATAGTCGGATATGAGGCTGGCGGCCGGACAGACGTGGTCGGGGCCGGCCTTTCTGGCGGTGATCTGCGTGTTCCTGGCGGCGCCGTTTCTGCTGCTGCACGACATTCCGCTCTTCGACCTGCCGGTGCACATCGCCCGGCAGCACATCCTCTACGATCCCTCGATCGCGGTGGCGCGCGAGCACTACGAGGTGCTGTGGCGGGTGCTGCCCAACCTCGCCCTCGACCTCTTCGTCGGGGTCTTCCATCACGTCATGCCGATCGACTGGGCGGTCCGGCTCTTCCTCGCCGTCACCGCCATCCAGCTCTTCCTCGGCGCGGTCGCCCTCAACCGGGCGCTCTTCGGGCGGACCGCGAGCTTCGGCTGGTACGCCGCCCTCTTCGTCTTCAGCGGCCCCTTCCTCATCGGCCTCATCAATCTCTGCTTCGGGGTCGGGCTCTGCCTCTGGACCTTCGCGCTGTCGCTGACGCTCCGAAGGTTCTGGGTCCGCTTCGCCGTCTGCGGCCTCCTCGCGACCCTGGTGCTGCTCTCGCACCTCTACGCTTTCGCGCTCTACGGGCTGCTGCTCGGCAGCCACGCCGCAGGCCAGGTGCTCGCGCGCGAACGCAGCCCGACCGCCGCCGCGGCCGCCCTCGCCCATCTCGCCATCCCCATCGCCTTCTACTTCGCCTTCGTCCCCCGCGGCTTTAACGATTTCCTCCCGATCTATTGG
>DATGFU010000507.1:0-8820 GCA_035308865.1 Allostellaceae bacterium
ACCAGCGGGCGGATATCGCCGACCCGCACGCCGTCCGGCCGCACGATCTGCACCGCCCGCCACTCGCCCGAGAGCGAGCACATGACCTGCCGCACCCGCGGATCGCGCCCGCGGGCGTAGGAATCCATCTCGGCCAGAAGCCTGACCTTCGTCTCGAAGGGCACGGCGTTGAGCGGGTTGGCGTCGGTATAGAGCGAGGCGTTGGTGCCGCGCGGCGGCTCGGCCAGCGTGCCGGCGCGGCCCTCGCGCACCGCCTTCACCGTCTCGCCGGCCCGCCTGATAGCCGCCTCGCTGAGCTCGCCCGAATGCGCGAAACCGGTGGCCTCACCCGACACGCCGCGCAGGCCGAAGCCCTGGGCGGTGTCGAAGGCGGCCGATTTCAGCTTGCCGTCGTCGAAGGAGAAGCCTTCCGACAGGCTGTATTCGAGGAAGAGCTCCCCGTCATCCATGCCGGAAAGCGCCTCCCGCACGATCCCGCCGACCTGCTCGGGATCCATGCCGGTGCGGTCGTAGAAGAGGGCGTCGGTCTGTGAGAGGTCGGACAAAGGCGGCTCCTCGGGCTGAAACGAGACAGATGGTGATCCCCGCAGACCGCCGACACTGCGGCATCGCGGCCGCGCTGGCAACCGGCAGCGGGACACACTATATCGGCGCCCTGAAAGGAGAGTGCCATGAGCCGCACGCGCAACCCGGTCGCGCGGGCGGTGCGGTCGCCGAAGTTCCGGCCGCGCATCGTCCGCTCGAAGAAGTCCGATATCCGCCGCCCGAAGCATCCCGCCCGGGCGGCGGATGTTTTTGGGGTCACTTCTCTCGACCGAGAACTACCCGTTAGAATGAAGCAATGAGCGAGGGCGGGAAACCAACCTTTACGCCGGAGGGGCTTGGCGATGCCCTGGCCGAGCTCGGTGAGTTCGCCTATGAGGCCGGTCGCGTCATCGATATTGCGGTCTACGGCGGCTCGTGTCTCATGCTCGTGTCCAATTTCCGGATCGCGACAGCGGATGTGGACGCGGTCGCGTTCGCGGACCAGGGTTTTCTTGACCGCGCCGCCCATACCATCGCCAGCCGGCACGGATGGCCTCTTGATTGGCTGAACGATGGCGTCCGCACGTATCTGAGTCCTCATGTAGAGGGCTTCGCGCAGCACACACTGTTTCGCACATATCCGAAGGAGGCGACGCCGGGCTTGCGCGTCTTTGTGCCGACTGCCGAATATATGTTGGCGATGAAGCTGATGGCGCTGCGCCTCGATCCGGGAAGTGGACGGAAGGATCTCGATGACATTCTCAACCTGATGCAAGTCGCCGGTCTGGAGCGGAAGGGCGACATTCTGGCATTTGCATCCCGCTTCTATCCAGAAGCTCGCACAAGTGCGAAGCTCGCTTTGTCAATCGATCAGCTATGGACCGAATACGCCCGAAGGCTCGAGAGGCCCGCGAATGAAGCGCCCCAATACTTTGGCCGAGGTGGCTCGCTGGGTTAGCGCTGGGGCCGAGTTCGGCCCGACGCTCAGCGAATTTCTGGACGAGTTCTACGGGCATCCGGAAGAGCGGTCCGTGATGATCGCCGAGGCTCCGACACCGCTGGCCGATGCTCGCGACCACGCGACTCTAGGGGGGGTCGGTGAACATCTGGCACGCCGCTGGGGGCTCGCCGTTCCAGGCTGGACGGACGACCCGTCCCGTTTTCTGCACGAACCCTATTTCACGACGCCGATCGAAAATCTGAAAGCGATGCTGCTGGTGCAGAGCCCGCTGGCGTTCCGCCGTCGCATGATCTTCACCGAGGCAGAGCCACTGCGCCGTGCCCGCATGCCGCACGACCGGAGTCCTACCCCACCCCCACCGTCTCTTTGAACGGCGGGAAATTCTCCAGCTCCGCGTTCCGCAGCCGCACGCGCAACCCGGTCGCGCGGGCGGTGCGGTCGCCGAAGTTCCGGCCGCGCATCGTCCGCTCGAAGAAGGCCTATATCCGCCGCCCGAAGCATCCCGCCCGGGCGGCGGATGCCTTTTGGGGTGCCTTCGTCGCCCTGGTCGCAACGGGCCATCGCTGAGGGCAGATTTGCCGATATCGTAATCTGGGAATTGCCGAGTCCGGATCCGGGCAGAAGCCACGGGTTCAAATATGGGCTGGCCTATGTCGTTGACGGCGTTTGCGTGCTGCGATTCGACAATGAAACGGGGAAGGGCGATCACAAGCATGTCGGCCTGGAAGAGGCGGGTTACACATTCACGAGCCTGGCCCGGCTCGTCGAGGATTTCTGGAACGCAGTCGACGCGTGGAGGCTCGAATGACGACCGTGACGATCGGCATTTCCTCGATCGAGGACACGAAAACGAGGATGCGCGGTGCGTTCCGCGGCGAGGAGCAAGGCGCGTTCATCGGATTCGCGAGCCCCGAACTGCTGTGGAAGGTGATCACGCCGAAACGCTGGGCCGTTCTGCAGGTCATGACCGGCGCCGGGCCGGTCGCCATTCGCGAGGTCGCCCGCCGCGTCGGGCGCGACGTGAAATCGGTTCACGGCGACGTCCAGGCGCTGCTGAGGGCCGGTGTGCTCGACCGCGACGGCGGACGGGTCGCGTTTCCGTATGACGAGGTCCATGTCGATTTTGTGCTGCGGGCGGCATGAAACGCGCCATCCTCCTCACAACCCGGCCCTTCACCCGACCTCCACCGTCTCCTTGAACGGCGAGAATTCCTCCAGTTCGGCGTTGCGCATGCGCACGGCCTCGCGCTCGCGCTCCAGGAACCGGGCGACACCGTCGGCGAGGCGAAGATCGGCGAACCAGTGGGCGCTGTAGGTCTCGACGGGCAGGTAGCCGCGCTGGATCTTGTGGGTGCCCTGGGCGCCGGCCTCGACGCGGGCGATTCCGTGGCGGATCGCGTATTCGATGGCCTGGTAGTAGCAGGCCTCGAAATGCAGGTAGCGCCACTCGCCGTCGCAGCCCCAGTTGCGGCCGTAGAGCGCGTCGCTGCCACGCAGGTTCAAGGCGCCGCCGATCCAGCGCCCGTTCCGCTCGGCCATGACCAGCACGACCTTGTCGCCGAGGCGTTCGCCCAGGAGGTCGAAGAAGGCGCGGTTGAGATAGGCCGAGCCCCATTTACGGTCGCTGGTCGACATGTAGAAGCGGAAGAACGCGTCCCAGTCCTTGCGGCCGATCTCGGGGCCGCTCAGCACGCGGATGGAGATGCCGTCGGCCAGCGCCTCCTGGCGCTCCTTGCGGATCTGCTTGCGCTTCCGCGAGGAGAGGGCGGCGAGGAAGTCGTCGAAGCTGGCGTAGCCGCGATTCTCCCAATGGAATTGCTGGCCCAGCCGCTGCAGGAACCCGGCGCGGCCGAGCAGCTCCCATTCGGCGCGCGTCGTGAAGTTGATATGGAGCGACGAGAGGCCGCTGCGCCTGGCGATCTCGATCAGTCCCGTGGCGAAGGCGCCGGCGACCTCCGGCGGCGCGTCCGGCCGCACCAGCAGGCGCGGTCCCGGCACCGGCGTGAACGGCACGGCGCAGAGCAGCTTCGGATAGTAGCTGCCGCCGACATTGTCATAGGCCTGGGCCCAGGCGTGATCGAAGACGTACTCGCCGTAGGAATGGGTCTTGCCGTAGAGCGGCGCGCAGGCGGCGAGCCTCCCGGACTCATCGCGCAGCAGCGCGTGATGAACCAGCCAGCCGCTGCGCCCGCCGACCGAGCGGCTGTCCTCCAGCGCCGACAGGAAGGCGTGCGACACGAACGGATTGTCCGCGCCGGCGCACGCATCCCACGCGGCCGGATCGACCGCGCCGATGCTGCCGACGGTTTCGAGCTGCCAGGCGTCGCTCACCGGATCTCGAAGATCGCGTCCACCTCGACCGCCACGTCGAAGGGCAGCACGTTGGCGCCGACCGCGGTGCGGGCGTGGCGTCCCTTGTCGCCCAGCACCTTGACGATGAGATCGGAGGCGCCGTTGACCACCTTGGGCTGCTGGGTGAACTCGGCCACGCAGTTGACGAACCCGCCCAGCCGCACGCAGCGCTCGATGCGCGCCGCGTCGTCCTCGACGACCGCGGCGATCCAGGCGAGCAGGTTGAGGGCGCAGAGCTCCGCCGCCTTCACCCCGTCCTCGACCGAAATGTTGCCGCCGACCTTGCCGATATAGGGCCGCTCGCCGTTGAACTGGGCGACCTGGCCGGCCAGGAAGACGAGATTTCCGGTGCGCACGAAGGGCACGTAGTTGGCGGCCGGCGCCGCGGTCTGCGGCAGCTCCAGCCCGAGCGCCCGGACCCGGGCGGAAATCGTGTCGGTCATCGGCATCTCTCGATTGGGGTTGCCAGACGATAGCCAAGCCGCGGAGGCGGCGCCACCCGGATCCTGGGCAGCGACACGTCTCCCGACTCATACCTCGCCGTCATTGCGAGCCGCAGGCGAGGCAATCCAAGGGTCCGAGACCGTGGCCCTGGATTGCTTCGCTCCGCTCGCAATGACGTAAGGGATATGTCGGCCGTCAGAGGCGAGCCGATTTAGGGCGGTCTTCTGTCCGCCTGATGCTGCCGTGGCTACGGCGGCAGTGTCCTGGTCATGGACACGCGCCTCTCGCCGCCCTGGTTCGGCCCGCTCTCGCCCCTGCCGCCGGTGGCGCCGCCGGATGTGGCGGGCCGCCAATCGAGGAACCGCCGGAGATTCCTCCTGCTATACCAGCGAAGTCCGGAGATCGAACGGCAATCTTACTGGTAATAGCGAACTGGGCCGCGAGAATCGCCCAGACCGAAGGCTTGGCACGAGCACTGAACGAAATCCAGACGCTCATCAAGATATATGAGTGGCTGAGGGACTACGAACCGCTGATCCGGGCTGCGATGGATGGCCCGAAGTCACTAAAGGACCTCCAGCAAGCGGCTTTGGGGCCATCGGTGCCGGGATATCACGACCACCACATCGTCGAGCAGAAAGCAGCCGAAAATGGCGGCGCCTCCCAAGCAGAGATCAACGACCCTAATAACATCGTTCGGATCCCGGAGTTGAAACACAGGCTGATCAACGGATGGTACGGGAGGCCGAACGAGGGCGAACCGTTTAACGGCATGTCGCCCAGGGACTATCTTCGCGATAAGGGTTGGGCAGAGCGTCGCCGTGTGGGATTAGAGGCGCTCAAGCTCTTCGGAGTCCTAGAACCATGAAGCGGACCATACTGACAGACAAGACCGTCGACGAGCTCATTAACGGCTTTGCTGAGATCTGTGTCGCGCAGGATCATGCGATATGGTTTGAAGGAAATACAAAATATAAAAGCCTTTTCAAGCAGATGATGGCGATCGACGCCGAGCTGAAGCGACGAGGTCTCGATGCCCGGCAAGCGATGACCCGGCTTTTCACTCATCCGAATATTCAGGTTCGGTTGAAGGCAGCAATCAATGCATTCGACATTGCGCCCGAGAGCGCACGCACCGTCCTTGAAGATATTCGCCGTTCCAAACACTACCCGCAAGCCGCGGACGCCGGTCTGCGCCTCGATGTCGAGGACGGCAAGTTCTAACTGTAGTAAGTGTTCTTGGAGCACGGTACATGACTCCCAATGCGGATTTCGGCGGGATGTCTCCGCGGGAGTATCTCAGCAACAAGGATTGGGCCGAGCGCTACAGAGTTGGATTAGAGGCGCTCAAGAAATTCGGAGTATTAAATCAATGAAACATCCTGCTCTTGCCGAGCTGAGCATAGACGAGCTCGTAGGCCGCTTTGCCGAGATCGGCGTTGCTCAAGATCACGTACTGCTTCACGAGCCGATCTCCAAATTTAAACCCCTATACAAGCAAATGGAATCGATCGAAAATGAGCTTCGCACGCGCGGGCGAGATGCGCGCCTCGCGCTCTGTCGTCTGTACGATCATCGAAACATGCAGGTTCGCGTCATTGCAGCAAAGGCGACGTTGGCAGTCGCACCGGAAAAGGCACGTGAGGCTCTTGAGGCGATTTCCAAATCGAACTGGTATCCGCAAGCCGGTGACGCCGGTATGTGTCTTTGGAACCTAGATCGCGGCGTGTTCAAGCCGACCTGACGCTACGCGCTGAATGGCTCCAATCGAAACATATCTAATCGCGTCTGCGACGTTGATTTTGGCCCATTACACGGGTGCCTGTCAGATTTAATAGAATGTCACGAGAAGCAGCAATGATCATACAATTCTTCGATCGACAATTTGAATAAAATCCTGAAAATGGTATATACTGTTCCGGGCTTGCCGATCTTCTGTGTATAATCGACAATCTCGATGTGTCGGCTCCCTATTTCTGTGAGCTCGTGGGGGATAAGGGATATAATCTCCTGCTCGGCATTGGTAAAGATATCGGTTGCGCCCAATACAGCTTACATGATGGCACGCCGCCGGTATTGGTGGCGTTGGCACCGGATTGGCAGGGTAAGACGGGATATACGGACTTTCTCATCACCGATACGGCATCAGAGGTTCCCAATCGCTTTTGTCTGCCGATGGAGTTGGTCAAGAGAATCGCCATCGATTTTCAAGAAAACGGCACCGCCAGTTCGCTCGTGCTGTGGGAGACGCTCTAACGCTTGACCGGCGAGCCTGCCGCGGCGACGTTCGATGAATGGGGGGCGAGATCCTGACGCGAATAGGGCGGCGATTGTCTACGACCATGTCGCGGTGGGCGGTCAACCGATTCTACACGCGGCGCGCTCCGAACCGCTGGAAGACGTCGACAGCGGATGGCAGTTTCTCCGCGGCGGCACGGACCATGCGACGAACGCCAAGATCTGGGCGCTCCGTGAAGTTCTGTCTCTCGAACCCACACTCGCAGGGCTTGTCGACTTGCCTGCCGGAACACAGCTGAACCGGCAATCGGCAGAAGCGGATTGGGTCGTGTCTCCATTCGAGGAACCTGATGGCGAGCCAGCCTGATACGCCCGGCCTCGTCTCCCACTCCCCCGGACACGGTGTCCTACCCCCTCGACGAACGCCGCCCCATCGCCGATGGTGCCGGCGCATCATCGTAAGGCTGACACCCGTATGCGCCGTCTCGTCGTTCCCCTTCTCCTTGCCCTTGCCGTCGTCCCCGCCGCGGCGGCCGCGCAGCTCGTCGGCGATGCCGCGGTTGCGTTCAGCGCCGATCGCAGCGTCACCTGGAAGGGCAAGACCTATCCCGGCCGCGTCTATGCCCGGCCCGGCATGCAGCGCCACGAGGAGGTGTTCGGCGCGCTTTCGGTGGTGGCGATCCTCCGGGCCGACCGGCAGACCGCCTATGTCATGCTGCCCGATCTCAATCTCTATACCAAGGCGCCCTTCCCCAAGGCGGTGACCGAGAAGGGCGACGTGTCCCAGCTGGGCGCGCCGGTCGGCGAGGCTACCGTGGCGGGACGGCAGGCGCAGCAGTACCGCCTTGCGCGGAACGGCAGCGACGGCTCGGCGCTCGACGGCTCGTTGTGGCTCACCCGCGACTGGATCGTGCTCAAGGCGGACGGCACCTGGACCGCGCCGGCGCATGCGCCGGAGCACGGCACCCTCCAGCTCGCCAACATCGTCGAGGCGCCGCAGGACCCGGCGCTCTTCGAGGTGCCAGCGGGAATGCAGGAGGTGCCGCTCGAGACGGTGCAGAGCCTGCTCAGCCTCAAGCTGCCGAAGCTGAAGGGCTGAGGATCACTGCGAAGCCCTTGCTCGGGGCGGATCCCTCGGTCAGGATGGAGCCGCCATGAAGCGGAACGAACCGCCGATATCCGGTTGAAAGGGGAGTGTGAGCATGAAACTTTACATCTGCGCCGCGGTTGCCGCGTCGATGCTTGCCGTCGGCCAGGCCGGGGCCGGGACGGTGACGAACGGCACCTGGGCGCCGACCAGCTGCGGGGAGCAGCCGAAGCCGCCGCCGATCGACCTGTCGTCGGCCGACGCGTTCAACAAGTCGCTCAATGCCAACGACACCTGGGAAACCGCCTGGAACAAGTACTACGACTGCGCCCAGAAGGAGGTCGCCGCCGACAACAAGGCGACGGCCGACGCCTACAAGTCGATGCAGGACACGCGCAAGGCCGCGGTCGACAAGAACGAGGCCGACGTCAAGACCGGCATGGACAAATACGCCGGCAAGAAGAAGTAGCGGCAGCGAGAGCACGCCATCCTGCCCTCTCCTGCCCTTCAGGGCGGAGAGGGAGGGACCCGCGCAGCGGGAGGGTGAGGTGGGCCGCGCCGGCGCTTCGATCTATCCCCCACCTCACCCCGACCCTCTCCGCCCCCGAGGGCGGAGAGGGAGATCAGGTCAGCTGCAGCCGCTGGTGCTGCCGCAGGTATCGCATTTCAGGCAGGTGCCGTTGCGCACGAGGGTGAAGTTGCCGCATTCGCCGCAGCTGTCGCCTTCGTAGCCGCGCAGCTTGGCCTCGCGGATCTGCTCCATCCGCGTCGAGGTGGTCGCAGCGAACTCCAGCCGCTCCTCGACGCCGATCGCCAGCGCCAGCGCGCCGCCGCCGGCGAAGGCGGTTGTTTCGACGTGCTGGCCGCCCTGGAGCACCTTCAGCTTCTGCCGCACGAAGCCCGACGACACGACGCGGATTTCCGCCAGCTCGGCCGGCGCCGCGTCGTCCCGCGCCAAGGCACCTTCCTGATGGCCCGAGCCCAGCGCGTCGGGATCGAGATCGGCCGGCTGAACGTGGGCGAGGTCGTTGCGGCCGAGATAGGAGATCGCGAGCTCGCGGAAGAGGTAGTCGACGATCGAGGTCGCCATCTTGATCGTCTCGTTGCCCTCGACGATCCCCGAGGGTTCGAAGCGGGTGAAGGTGAAGGCTTCGACGAATTCCTCGAGCGGCACGCCGTATTGCAGCCCCAGCGAGATCGCGATCGCGAAATT
>DATGFU010000508.1:0-3015 GCA_035308865.1 Allostellaceae bacterium
TGTTTCCCGACGCCCAGGTCACGATCGGTCCGGTCATCGAGAACGGCTTCTACTACGACTTCGCCTACAAGCGCCCGTTCACGCCCGAGGATCTCGAAGCCATCGAGAAGAAGATGGCCGAGCTCGCGGCCAAGGACGAGAAGGTCACGCGCCGCGTGCTGCCGCGCGACGAGGCCGTCGCGCACTTCAAGGCGATGGGCGAGGCGTACAAGGCCGAGATCATCGGCAGCATCCCGGCCGACCAGGACGTGTCGCTGTACCGCGAGGGCAACTTCGAGGACCTGTGCCGCGGCCCGCACGTGCCGAGCACCGGCAAGCTCAAGCACTTCAAGCTGATGAAGCTGGCCGGCGCCTATTGGCGCGGCGACCACCGCAACCCGATGCTCCAGCGCATCTACGGCACCGCCTGGGCCAAGCAGGAGGAGCTCGACAAGTACCTCTTCCAGATCGAGGAGGCGGAGAAGCGCGACCATCGCCGGCTCGGCCGCGAGCTCGACCTCTTCCATCTCCAGGAGGAGGCGGCCGGCTCGGTGTTCTGGCACCCGAAGGGCTGGACCCTCTTCCGGGTCATCGAGAACTACATCCGCGCCCGGCTGGACAAGGCCGGCTATGTCGAGGTCAAGACCCCGCAGCTGGTCGACAAGTCGCTCTTCATGGCATCCGGCCATTGGCAGATGTACGGCGACAACATGTTCAAGGTGGAGGCCGGCCACGACGAGACCGGCAAGCCCGAGCGCGTGTTCGGCCTGAAGCCGATGAACTGCCCCTGCCATGTGCAGATCTTCAAGCAGGGACTGAAGAGCTACCGCGACCTGCCGCTGCGCATGGCCGAGTTCGGCTCGTGCCACCGCAACGAAGCCTCGGGCGCGCTCCACGGCATCATGCGGGTGCGCGCCTTCACCCAGGATGACGCGCACATTTTCTGCACCGAGGACCAGCTGCAGGCCGAATCGGTCGCCTTCTGCGATTTGCTGATGTCGGTCTACCGCGATTTCGGCTTCACCGAGGTGCGGGTAAAGTTCTCCGACCGGCCAACCCCACGCGTCGGCTCGGAGGAGATCTGGGACAAATCGGAAGCGGCGCTCAAGGCGGCGATCGAGGAGACCGGCCTGCCTTACGAGCTCAATCCGGGCGAGGGTGCCTTCTACGGGCCGAAGCTGGAGTTCGTGCTGCGCGACGCGATCGGCCGCGACTGGCAGTGCGGTACGCTGCAGGTCGACTTCAACATGCCGGAGCGGCTCGACGCGCATTACATCGGCGAGGACGGGCAGCGCCATCGGCCGGTGATGCTGCATCGGGCGATCCTGGGCTCGCTCGAGCGCTTCATCGGCATCCTCATCGAGCAGCATGCCGGCAAGCTGCCGCCATGGCTGGCGCCGGTGCAGGCGGTGGTAGCGACCATCACCTCCGACGCCGACGACTATGCGCGCGAGGTCGAGGCCGCGTGCCGCGAAGCGGGCCTGCGCGCGGTTGCCGACCTCGGGAACGACAAGATCAACTTCAAGGTGCGCCACCACTCGCTGGCCAAGGTGCCGTCGATCCTTGTCGTCGGCCGCCGCGAGGCCGAGCAGCGTACCGTTGCGATCCGCCGGCTGGGCGGCGAGGCGCAGGAAATCGTTGCGCTCGGCGACGCCGTCGCTAAATTGGCGGCTGATGCGGCCGTTCCGTCCATCGACTAACCCCCCGTCAGGAGAACAGGCGGCGCCGCCGAGTGCGCTGTTTCTTATCGTGCCGGCTCACAACAGGAGGAGTTCATAGCCAGACCACCCTTGAACCTCACGCCGTCCCGCGAAGGGCCGCGCGTCAATGAAGAGATCAATCTCCCCCGCGTCCGACTGGTGGATGCGAAGGGGAACATGGTCGGAGTCGTATCGCGCAACGACGCGCTGACCATGGCCATGGATGCGGGTCTCGACCTGGTCGAGGTTTCGCCCAACGCCGATCCCCCCGTCTGCAAGATCCTCGACTACGGCAAGTTCAAATACGAGGAGCAGAAGAAGAAGAACGAGGCGCGTAAGAAGCAGAAGGTCACCGAGGTCAAGGAGATCAAGCTGCGCCCCGGCATCTTCGACCATGACTACCAGACCAAGATGAAGAGCATGGTCAAGTTCTTCGAGGAGGGGGACAAGGTCAAGGTGACGCTGCGGTTCCGCGGACGCGAGATGGCGCATCCGGAACTGGGGATGGAAGTGCTGAACCGCGTGCGCGACGATCTCGGCGAGGTGGCCAAGGTCGAGCAGGTGCCGCGCATGGAAGGCCGCCAGATGACCATGGTGCTGTCGCCGAAGTGACCGGTCGGGCTGGCGCGCTTCCCGCGCATGGCCGGCACATCGGCGATTGCTGCGCCGCGGGGGCACGCGGCGCCTCTCCCCGACGAAAGTGCGACGCGCGGACGGTCGCGGCAGCGACCGGAACGTGCCATCGATTGTGCCGGGAGCGACCTTTGCGCGGCTTGTCCGAATGTGGGCGGTCGCGGGCCGGGGTCGACCGCGAGCTTCGGAGTCTGCGACGATGAAATACCTTCACACCATGGTACGGATTTCGAACGTCGACGAATCCCTCGCCTTCTTCTGCGACAAGCTCGGCCTGACCGAGCTGCGCCGGATCGACAACGAGGCCGGCCGCTTCACGCTCATCTTCCTGGCCGCGCGCGGCGACGAGGAGGCACAGGTCGAGCTCACCTACAACTGGGATCCGGAGACGCTCGGCGGCGGGCGGAATTTCGGCCACCTCGCCTATCGCGTCGACGACATCTACCAGACCTGCCAGCGGCTGATGGACCGGGGCGTCACGATCAACCGGCCGCCCCGCGACGGCCGCATGGCCTTCGTCCGCTCGCCCGACAACATCTCGATCGAACTGCTGCAGGAAGGCGAGGCCCTGCCCAAGCAGGAGCCCTGGGCCTCCATGCCCAATACCGGGGTGTGGTAAGGAACGAATCCAGAACTTTCCCTCTTGCGGAACAAGACAAGAACAGATAAGTTCCCTCCGCCATCGAGGCAGCGCGGATTCGGC
>DATGFU010000509.1:0-9509 GCA_035308865.1 Allostellaceae bacterium
CCGACGCGGTGTAGCGCATCGCCATCGGCAAGGTACCGCTGCAGTTTTGCGCCAGCTGGTCGAGCACGCCCTGGCTCTTCAGCTGCGCCCGCTCGGCATCCAGCGTCTCATTCGAGAGCGGCGCCGATGTGCCGACGTAGAAGAAGCCGGTTGCCCCGGCGGCCGGCCCGAACAGGACCTTGATCGTCGTCAGCGAATTTCCGAAGCGGGCTAACTCGCGGCCGATCTCCGGCAGGTTCGGCGGACCCTCCGCGGTCAGCAGGGGACTGAGCGCTGCCGCAACGATCTGGCCCTCGCCGCGCACGCTCGCGGTCATCAGCTCGCGCTTCTGCTGGTCGGCGGCGCGGAACTGGTCGTAGAGGATGACGGGGACGAAGAGGAAGACGAAGGCGACCAACAGCGCTTTGGCGACCAGAGACATCCGGCCGCGCTGGCTGAGGGGGCCGCTACGACCCTCGAGGCGAGGATTAAGCCTCGGCGATCCAGCGGTAGCCAAAGCCGGCATAATTGTCGATCAGATCGAATTCGGGATCGATGTCGCGGAATTTCTTGCGGATACGCTTGATGAAGGTGCGGACATTGGCGCGATAGCCTTCGGCGCCGTAGCCGGCGATGAAATCCTTGCCGTGCACGAGGTCGTAGATGTCGCGATAGGCGACATCCTCGCCGGCGCGCGATACCAGCAACACCAGGATGTTGAACTCGGTCAGCGTGAGTTCCAGCTCCTGGCCGCGCCAGTAGGCTCGGCTGGTGTCGGAGCGCAGGGAGAGGCTTCCGTGCTCGATGGTCTCCCGCGTTTCCGCCGCCGGCTCGGGCCGCGGCCGCCGGTGCTCGAGGATGAGGTCCAGCCGCTTGAGCAGGATCGACAGGCGCCGCGACTTGTCGATGAAATCGACCGCCCCGCCCTCCAGCGCCGCTTCCTCGTAAATATCGTCGCTCAGCGCGGTCAGGAAGATGACCGGCAGGTCGATGCCCCGCTTGCGCAGCTGGCGCAGCACTTCCAGACCGTCCATCCCGGGCATCCGCCAGTCGAGCAGCAGCACATCCGCCGATCCGCCTTCATCGACATAGCGCAACGCGTCCGGGCCGTTGGAGAAGCTGGTGACGGCGAAGGATTCGTCAACGAGGTTCAAGCCGAGAGATTCGCGGAACCCGTCGTCGTCGTCGACGAGAAGCAGACGAATCTCAGCCGCCGATCCTGTCTGGGCGCTGGACGAGCCGTCGGAGACAGAACTGGCGTCGTTGGTCGCTTCGGTCATTGCCATCCAGTTCGACGTAGAGCGCGTGCAAGGCGTCGGTCTGCACGTCGCGGTAAAGGTAGACATCGAGCGAGCAGTCGCCGTCAACATACTGCCAGACGACGGCCGGTGGCGAGTCTCGCCGCGCCGCAGGCTGGCCGAAGGCATCGGCGAGCGCCCGCTCAGTCATGCCGACGGGCTCGGGCGGCGGGAGCGAGGCCGTCTGCTCGGGTGGCGCCGCGGGCGGCGCGGGCTCGGGGACGGCCTGTGGTGCCGTCACGACCGTGGCCGGACGCGGCGGAGTCGGCTTACGAAGCGGCACGGGCGGCTGATCCGGCAACGACCTCACAGTCGGCGGTGCGGCGGCCACGCTCGGCGGCGGCTTTTCAGGCTGATCGATGCAGGCCGCAAGGCAAACGACCACGGCTACCGTGGCAACGCGAAGCGAACTGCCGGCCGGACGAGCGGCCTGCCGGCCGGACATCCTTACTGCAGAGGGTCGATCCGGCACTTCACCGATCAAGGAAGCTCCCGTCGCTTCGCGATCCCGGGGGCGAACATGCTGAACATCAACAATTTCGTGCCCTTGGGCCTTTTGCCCGCTCCGGGTGACGGGGTCAAGCGGCGTATTGCAGCGGCGTCGGGCGGTAGCCCACTCCGTTGCAACGAGCGCCGATCGGGTTCTTACTGTTCCCGGAGGTGGCCCAAGGCTACGCTTCCCGATCGTTCCCGGAGACCATGAAGCAAAGAGGGCGCAACCATGTTTGCTCCGACGATCTCGACCTCCGAAGCCACCAGGTCCCGTCGGTCCCCGCCCGCGCAGCCGCGGTCGTTGACGGCTGGCATCGGCAACCGTGCGGCGCTCCGCGCCCTGCCGCGGATCGGGCCATCGCACCGGCCGCCGGCGACCATTCTGCCTGAGCTCAAGGTCGGTCGCGTCGACGATCCGGCGGAGCTGGAGGCGGATGCGGTCGCCGAGCGGATCATGAACGCGCGTCCGCCTGCCACGTCGGGCGGCTCCCGCGCAGCCGCGCTCCGGCGCAAATGCGACGCCTGCGAGAACGACGAACTGTCGCGCGCACCGCTCGGGCGCGGCGACCTCGGCGGGACATAGGCGCCGCCGATCGTCGGGGACGTTCTTGGGGCTACGGGAGAGCGGCTGGATTCTGCAACCGGCACTTTTTTCGAACACCGCTTCGGTCACGATCTCGGCAACGTCCGCGTGCACACGGACGCGCGGGCCGCGGCGTCGGCGCGTGAGGTCGACGCGCGTGCCTACACGGTTGGCGCCGACATCGTCTTCGCGCCGGGGGAATATCGCCCGGCTTCCAGTGACGGGCGGCGCCTGCTCGCGCATGAGCTGACCCACGTGCTGCAGCAGCGGAATCCGGGTGCCGTGAGGCTGCGGTCCACCCTGATGCGGGCGGATCCCGATGCCGTCCGGCAGGTCACGAAGCTGGGGCCGGTGGCCGGCGCCGCCATCCAATTCTTCCCGACCCAGGTCACGGACACCAGGGTCGGACCGGTCGCGGCCCAGGGCGGGCTCCTGAGCCACGGCATGAGCCGGCTCAGCGTGATCGTCGGCGAGAATCTCACGCCACGCATCCTGGCGCGGGAGATCCTGCCGCTGTGGACGACGGCGACGCCCTTCACGCCTGCCGGCGGCGCGCCCGTGCCGCTCGGCGCCCTGACCGAGGAGCAGCTCGCCCAGGGCCTGCTGGTCTACAACCGGTACTACCTGGGCTTGCCGTCGATGACGCAGTGGCGCGCCGGGCTGCAATTCCCGCTGCCGGTCGACATCGATGCCGGAACCGGAGTCGCGACGGTGAACCTCGACCTCATCCGGTCGCTCGCCGGGACGTTCGATGCGGCCTGGGCGCCCTTGCTCGACCAGCGCGCGGCGGCGACCGCGGCGCCGCCTGCCGCGACGGTGCAGGCCGACGTGGCGGCCTTCCTCACGGCGACGGCGGGCGCTTTGGAGCGCGGCATGGCGCTGGGGGTGCGGGCGATCACCAATGCCCAGGCGAACCTGCCGTTCATCCGCGAGGCGTTCAGCCAGCTCGGCGCCGGCGGGTTCGACGTGGCCCTGGCGATGATGGACGAGCTGGTAAACCGCGACATCAGCCTGCTGGCGGCACAGCGCGACGGCGCGGCGATCCTGGCGGTGGTCCGCGCGGCCCTGGCGGCGGCGCCGGCCGGCCTGAGCGCGGCCCAGCAGCAAAGCCTGACCCGCGCCAACACCATGCTGGCGGCCGTCGCCGGGGCGGTCGCCGTCGGACCTTCCGCCGCCGCGCCGACGCGGCCGGAGAAGATCGTGACGGTCGATACGGTGAAGCTTGCCGGATCAAGCTTCACCCCGGCAACGCAGGTCGCCGTGGCGAGCGCGATCTATGCCCAGTGCAACGTGCGTTTCGTCCATGGGATCGATGCGACCGCGACGCCGGCGCAGACCACCGCCTGGCTCGGCGCCGACAATCTCCTGGCCGTATCGCCTCCTTGCGCATCGATATCCTCGGAGGAACGGGCGATGCTGAACGGAGCCACGGCGGCCTTCGGGCTCAATGCGCGTCTCCGTGCGTTCTTCGTCAACGATCTCACCGGATTCAACGCGAGCGGCTATTCGAAGCCGCCATTCTGTGCGACGGGCGCCGGAGCGCCGTTCCGGAACGTCGCGGTGATCGCCAACAGCGGCGACGACAGCACGCTGGCCCACGAAGCCGGGCACATCCTGCTGAACTCCGGCGCTCATCCCACGGGCTCGATCATGCAGCCGCGGCCGCGGCCGAACGAGATCGCGGACCCGCAATGCACGACGATCTACGCCAACGTGTAGACGAGCGCCCGCAGGCGCGTCCTTCTGCCCGGGATCGCAGCGGGCATCTTCGGGTTACCGTGGATGTCCCCGGCTTCCCTGAGCGCGATGATGCTGCCTTCCCTGCCTTATTCGACGATCCCGCTCTACCTTACGGCATTGACTCTCGTCCCGATGGCGATCATGGGGCAATGCGAGGCGATCGCGTATCTGCTCAAGGTCTTTCGGGGTGATGCCGATCTTCGCGGCAGGTGAGCCGGGGTAGTGCGTGCAGCGGGTCCGGCCGGCGGGGGTCTGCCAGGCGGGGGTCTGCAGACTCCGCCTCGGCGGTGAGCCTCCGACGCGCTTGCCACCCTTCCGCATCAAGAACGGTCGGCGCTGCGCGAAAGGTCCCGGACCTATGTCGCAAACGCAGCGCCGACCTTGCGCAACTCCAACACGGCAACATCCCGTACTGTCCCCGTGGCGCCGTGCGGCCAACCGCCCTTGCGCACGTTCGAACGGCGGCGATGCGCAGAGTCATCAACGCGTGCGGAAAACGCGCTCGCTACGCCTCCAATTGCGCCACGCCCGTGCCCGGCGTTCACGCCGCGAACCATGAGGTGGGTGGACAACCATCTGGCTGTGCATCGCCCGCGCTCCGTTGATCTGCTGCCACCCTTTTTGGGGGTCAAACTTTTGTGCATAACCCCCGCTCAGCACTTCGAAGGCTGCCTGGGCGTAGTTCTTGAGATCGATCTGCCCCTGAGCGTGCTGATGCGCGAACCAGTTCGGCGTCACGAAATCCGTCACCAGGATGTCGCCGATTTGGTATCCGTACTGGTCGGCCTCGACAGGATCGCAGATCTCGGCGGCCCAGAACGTCCCTTGGGGATCCTGATAAGCACCGTTGAGCCAAGGGTCGGCGGCCATTTCGCAGATCTCGTGCGTGGCGCCGACGCTGACGCTCGAATTATCGGCGAGGATAGTTCTGACGAACACCTTCGAGATCGGCAGACCTTCGTCTGTAAGGTCGTGATAGGCGAGGGCATCGGCTTGGTCGCTATCGTCCAGGAACACCACCCACCAGGTTCCCGCATCAGGCGTCGCGCCGTTGGGGACAAAGGTGAAATTCGCCTGCCCGACGCCCCAAACAGGCTCCAGGTCGCCGTTCCATTGCTGAGCGAAGGCCGGGATCATGGCCTGAACGTTGGCATCGCCGATCGTCGTCGCTTCGTTGATCACCGAAATTTGTAGCATCGCCCGGCACTCCTGGGTGGGTTGGGGCTCCGCAAGGCTTAGGTCACGCAGGCCATCGGTCCAGCGTCGCCATGCGGCGCTAACCGCCGCACAATTTCGATCTTGGAGCGTGTACTACGACGCGTCAATCGAGTTCGGATGCTCGATAGTTGAATATCATGTGACATAGTGATTTTCGGTCGGACCATTCGCACCGCGCGTGGCCGCCGAATGCTTCCTTGCCCCTCGAGCACCCCGTCGTGGCGTCTTGGCCACGGTGCTGCAGGGCCATGGCCGAGACGCCTCAGACGCTCGATCCGTAATGCCGGGTCACGACGCCGCCCAGGAGTTCACGATTTAGGGGCAGGTCACCGATCGGGGTGCGAAGACCGCAGAAAACCTCGCGGCGTGGCTCCGGGGGTCGGATTCGAACCGACGACCGATCGGTTAACAGCCGATTGCTCTACCGCTGAGCTACCCCGGAAAATCTGCGAGCCCGCCGCGCGAGCGGGGGTTATAGCCATGCGGATCCGCGAACCCAAGGGAATTTTCCACGCGGCCGGTCTGCATTTCCTCAGCCCGAGCGGAGCCAGCGCACGGCGGCGTCGCGGCGGAAGAGATAGAGCAGCGTCCTCAGCGCCGCGCCGCGCGGGCCGGCCAGCTCCGGATCGCGGTGGAGGATCAGCCGCGCCTCGTCATGCGCCATGTCGAGAAGGTCGCCGTGCAGCGTCACGTCGGCGACGCGGTACTCGGGGAGGCCGCTCTGGCGCGTGCCCAGCACCTCGCCGGCGCCGCGCAGCCGCAGATCCTCCTCGGCGATGCGGAACCCGTCATCGGTGGCGCGCAGCGTCTCCAGCCGCGCCCGCGCCGTCTCGCCAAGCGGCGGCGCATAGACCAGCAGGCAGGTGGATTCATCGCGGCCGCGCCCGATCCGGCCGCGCAGCTGGTGGAGCTGGGCCAAACCGAAGCGCTCGGCATGCTCGACCACCATGATCGTGGCGCTCGGCACGTCGACGCCGACCTCGATGACGGTGGTCGCGACCAGCAGGTCGATGCCGCCGGTTGCGAACGCCCCCATCGCCCGGTCGCGCTCGGCCGGCTTCATCCGCCCGTGCAGCAGGCCGACGCGCGGGCCGAACCGTTCGCGCAGCTCGCTGTGCCGCGCTTCGACGGCGGCGACGTCCGAGGCCTCCGATTCCTCGATCAGCGGGCACACCCAGTAGACCTTGCTGCCGCCGTCGAGGGCGCGGCCGATCGCATCGGCGACCTCGTCGAGCCGCTGGCTCGAGACCAGCCGCGTGCGGATCGGCTGCCGGCCGGCCGGCTTCTCGGTCAGCAGCGAGGCGTCGAGATCGCCGTAGCTGGTCAGCATCAGCGTGCGCGGGATCGGCGTCGCGGTCATCGCCAGCACGGCGACGCCGCTGCCTTTGGACGCCAGATCGGTGCGCTGCTCGACGCCGAAGCGGTGCTGCTCGTCGACGACCGCGAAGGCGAGGTTGTGGAAGGCGACCTCCTGCTGGAAGAGCGCATGCGTGCCGACGACGATGGGGATGCTGCCGTCGGCGAGCCCTGCCAGCACCGTATCGCGCGCGCGGCCCTTGTCGCGGCCGGTCAGCAGCGCGATCGGCACGCCCACCGGGGCGGCGAGGTCGCGGAGCGTCGCGTGGTGCTGGCGGGCCAGCAGCTCGGTCGGCGCCATCATCACCGCCTGGGCCCCGGCCTCGACGACGGTGAGCATGGCGAGCAGCGCCACGATCGTCTTGCCGCTGCCCACATCGCCCTGGAGCAGCCGCAGCATGCGGTCGCCCGAGCCGAGATCGCGCTGGATGTCGTCGAGCGCGCGATGCTGCGAGCCGGTCAGCCGATAGGGCAGCGCGTCGATCACCGCCTGCTGCAGCCCGCCGGTGCCGCGGAGCACCCGGCCCGGGCGCTTCCGCACCGTCGCGCGCATCAGCCCGAGCGCCAGCTGATCGGCCAGCAGCTCGTCATAGGCGAGGCGCCGCCGCGCCGGGCGCTGCGGGTCGAGATCGGCTTGCGCCTCGGGATGGTGCAGGTCGAGCAGCGCGTCGCGCCAGCCCGGCCAGCCCTCCCGTGCCACGATCGCGGGGTCGAGCCATTCCGGCAGCGGAGGCAGGCGCTGGAGCGCCTGCTCGATCGCCCGGCGCAGCAGCTTGAGCGACAGTCCGGTCGTGAGGCGATAGACCGGCTCGATGGCGAAATCCGCCTCGCCGGGCAGCGCCACGTGATCGGGATGGCTCATCTGGAGCTGGCCGTTGAACGACTCGATGCGGCCGCTGATCACGCGCTCGGCGCCGACCGGCAGCGCCTTCTCCAGCCAGTCGCCGCGGACATGGAAATAGACCAGCATCAGCGTCGCGGTGCCGTCGGTGCAGCGGATGCGGTAGGGGTGGCGCGGGTTGCCGGGCCGCAAGTGCTCCTCGATCGTCACCGTCACCGTGACGATCTCGCCGGGGACTGCCGCGGCGAGGCTCGGGCTGTTGCGGCGGTCGATGAGCCCGGTCGGCAGGTGCCAGACGAGATCGACGACCTGCTTGCCGGCCGCCTTCTCGATCAGTCGGCCCAGGCCCGGGCCGACGCCTTTGAGGCTGGTCACGTCGACGAAGAGCGGGTTCAGGATCTCGGGGCGCAAGTGATCTTCACGCCTCGGCGGGCACGGGATCGCGGGCCGTCATCCTGCGCGGCCGTGCGGGCGGAGGCAACCTGCGACGATCTGGAGGCCAATGAGCGGGAGCTTGAAGCCACTCCGGGGACCCGTAGGATCGAGGCATTCCTGGTGGTTGCCGAGAGGGGGCGGGAGCGTTCGATGGGTTTGGCGATTGCCCGAGTTTTGCGTGATCGGGTTGTGATTCCGCCGGTGCCGCTCGGCGTCCGCGACATGGCGATCTACGCCGTCCTGTCGGCGGCGCTCGCGCTCATCCCGTTTCTGATCTTCTATCCGGGGCTGTGGACCAACGACTCGGTCGGACGGTGGTCCGACGCGTACCATCTCGTGGAGGCGCACGGCCTCGCCGAGATGTACCTGTCGGACTGGTTCCCGCCGATGATGACGCTGGCCATGGCGGCGAGTCTCAAGCTGACCGGCACGGTGACCGTCTTCACCTATCTGCAGTACTGGTTGGTCGCCGCAGCCGCGATGACCGGTGGCCACGCGCTGGGCGGAGGCTGGCGATCAGGTGCGATAATCGGCACGGCGGTGGGCTTCATGCCCGGCGTGTTCGAGAGCGCCGCCCTTGTCATGCCCGATCCATGGACGGCCGCGGCGATCGCGGTGGCGGCGGCCGGGCTCGTCCTCGATCCGCGGGGTCGGGCGGCGGCCGTGGCGTTCCGGCTGTTTCTGCTCGCGGCTGATGCCGTTCTGCTGGGGTTTCGCGCCAACAGCATTCTGCTTCTGGCCGTGTTGCTGATCCTCAGCTTTCTGGTCGTCGGCAACCGGGTACGGCGGGCATGGTATTGTGGCATTCTCATCGCCGCACTCATCTTCGACCTTGGACTCGCCCATCTGCGGTTCATCCATCACATCGACGTGGTGGCGCCGATCCTGCTGTGGGAGATCACCTGCACGCTGAAGGTTCTGAACGACCCGTCGATCACCGCGCAGTACGCCATGCCCGATCTGGGAGACATGTCGGCCGCCGTCGCGGCCACCGATTTCTGGGTGCAGGACGTGCTCTACTGGCGGCCGGGCCATCCGTTCACGCCCGAGGGCGCGCTGGCGCATTCCGACGCGATCCGCTCGACCTGGTGGTTGCTGGTGACGACGCATCCGCTCGCCTATCTCGAAGCCAAGCTGCGGATCTGGCGCTGGCTGGCCGGGTTCCACTTCGTCGATCGGCCGTTCGCCTTTCTCACACAGCAGGCGGGTGCCAATCCGGCGCTGAATGCGTTGATGCATCTCGATCCGGCCGGCAACCCCGATCGCGGGCTGGGCTCGGTCGGGCAGTGGATCGACCGGCTCGACCACCGTTTGCCGGATGGTCTCTATTCTCCCTGGCGGACCACGATTCTGGCTATCGGCGCGGCTGCCGTCACCTGGGGCCTGGGCGGACACTGGCGCACGGCGGCGCTCTTTTGCTTGGTCGGGATGGCCTACTACGCGGCGTTCTTCGTGATCTCGCCGGGATTCCAGCTACGCTATTTCTTTCCATGCCAATTCCTTTACGCAATCGTGGCCGTAGCTGCCGCGACCTGCGTTGCAGACGCCGGGGTTCGATGGCTGCGGG
>DATGFU010000510.1:0-2322 GCA_035308865.1 Allostellaceae bacterium
CAGCCGCGCGACGAACCGCAAACGCTCGTCCATCACCGAACACTCCTTCCAGGGCATCGACACCTCCCGCCAGGCATGCCTGGCGGGAGGTGTCACCCATGTGTCCGGTACGATCTGTCACCTATGTCTCGGGCCGCTCACTCGACCGACCGGCCGTCTCTCGACGTGACCCCGCAGAACCGCGGAGTTCCGCGAGATTTCGGCGGTCATTCCCGACTGAGAGAGCGCGATCGTGTCCTGGCTTAAGTAGTTTCCGAAGCTGGAACGCTGCGCGCTCACGCTCCTATGGTGCCGGTGCGCAGTCGATGCGCCCGTCAACCTATCGGGCGCTCCCCACTTCGCGATCTGAACAACTTCATATAGGACCCCGTTACATCGATTCGACGCCGGCGAACCGAATGAGAAGCGACGGCGCCATGCTCATTCGATCGAGATGCCGGGTATCAGGGTGTGGGCGACGAGGTCCGGGCTTCGCCCGATCGGACGCAATACTCGTACCACGCCAGGCGGGCCGCGGAATGGCTTCGAGAGCGACAAAATGACTGTGGAAGTGGCTATCGTCGGAGCCGGGCCTTACGGCTTGTCGATCGCGGCGCATCTCGCGGCGACCGACGTGCCGTTCCAGATTTTCGGCCGGGCGATGCGTATGTGGACTCATCACATGCCGGCGGGCATGTGCCTGAAATCCGAGGGGTTCGCGTCGAGCCTGTGGGATCCTGAAGCCACCTTCACGTTGGCGCATTACTGCACGGCCAACGGGATCCCGTATGCCGACATCGGCGCCCCGGTCAGCCTCCGGACGTTTTCGGATTATGGCTTGGCCTTTCAGCGGCGTTTCGTGCCCGGTCTCGACCAGCGATCGGTCGCAAAGATTGACCGCGGCAGGGACGAATTTCGGGTCATCCTGGAAGATGGCGAGGTTGTGACGGCGAAGCGGGTCGTCGTCGCTGCAGGGCTAAGCCACTACGCCCATATTCCCGACGAACTTCGAGCCCTGCCGCAAGCTCAAGTGTCGCACAGTTCGCATCATCGCGATCTCGGGGGCCTGGGGACGGAAGACGTCGTCGTCATCGGCGCCGGCGCATCCGCGCTTGATTGCGCCTCGCTGCTGAGCGAGCAGGGTGCGGCGGTGCAGTTGGTGACCCGACGGGAGAGCATTCGCTTCCACAATCCGCCGGGCGATGGTCGTCGCGCCTTCCTGGAAAGACTCCGCGCGCCGATGTCAGGGCTTGGCCCGGGTTGGCGGTCGCGCTTCTGCACCGACGCGCCGCTTGTCTTTCATCGGCTTCCCGAGCGCGTTCGCCTCGCGATCGTCAAGCGCCATCTGGGGCCTGCGCCCGGCTGGTGGACGCGAAAGTCGGTCGAGGGGAAGCTCCCCATGCATTTCGGGTTGCGATTGCACGGCGCCAAGGTCCGGGACGCGCGCGTCCAGCTCGATCTGCGCGATCCGTCAGGCGGTCGGCGAATTCTCGAAGCCGATCACGTGATCTCCGCCAGCGGGTTTGTGGTCGACCTCCGCCGCCTGCCCTTCCTGGCTCCGGATGTGCTCGACCTCATCCGGACGGTGGAGCATACGCCCGTGCTGTCCAGTCATTTGGAATCTTCTCTCCCGGGCCTTTATTTCGTGGGTGTCTCGTCGGCTAACAGCTTCGGTCCGATGATGCGCTTCGCGTTTGGCGCCGGCTACACGGCACGCCGTCTCTCCAGGCACCTGTCGAGCCTGCGGCGGCAAGTCGCCGACCTTCGCCGATCCGGGAGCTCCGACGGCCGTTCCCTCGGCGCCAGCATCGAAGCATGAGAGCCGAGACGATCAGCGTGCACGGCGGTTACGATGGCGATCCGGTAACCAGGTCCTGCTCCGTACCGATCTATCAGACAGTCGCCTTCGAGTTCGACAGCGCCGATCACGGCGCGGCGCTGTTCAATCTGGAAGTGCCGGGGAACATTTACACGCGGATCGGCAACCCGACCAATGCCGTGCTGGAAAGGCGGGTGGCGGCGCTGGAAGGCGGCGTCGAGGCGCTGTCGGTGAGCGCCGGATCGGCGGCGATCCATTACGCCATCGCCAACCTCGTCGAGACCGGCGACAATATCGTGTCGATGCCGCAGCTTTATGGCGCTAGCTATACGCTCCTGGCGCATGTCTTCCGCAAGCAGGGAGTCTCGACGCGGTTCGCCGACGGCGACAGCCTCGAGTCCATCGCGCCGCTGATCGATCGTCGGACCCGGGCGATCTATTGCGAGAGCGTCGGGAATCCGGCGGGCAACGTCGTCGACATCGAGGTCCTGGCGGAATTGGCCCACGCCCACGGGGTTCCGCTG
>DATGFU010000511.1:0-8346 GCA_035308865.1 Allostellaceae bacterium
GCGTGATTGAGCGTGATCGAAATAGGTCGAGTGGGATGGTTGTGCACCATGATGATCGCCGAGGCGCCGAGCTCCAGCGCACGCTTCACCACCTCGCGGGGATAGACCGGCGTGTGGTCGACCGTCCCCTTCTGCTGCAGCTCGTCGTCGATCAGCCGGTTCTTGCGGTCGAGGAAGAGCAGGCGGAACTGCTCGATCGGCTCGTGCGCCATCAGCGCCCGGCAGTAATCCAGCACGCGCTGCCAGTTGGTCAGCACCGGCCGGTCATGCGCCTCTTCGCGCAGCACGCGGTGGACGGCGGCCTGGACCGATTTCAGCATGACCGTGACGGGGTCGGTGACGCCCTCGACCTCGGCGAGCGTGGCGGGGGTGGCGTTGATCACGCCGGCGAAGCTGCCGAAGCGTCCGATCAGCGCTTTCGCGAGCGGCTTGGTGTCCTTGCGGATGATCGCCGGGAAGAGCAGCAGCTCGAGCAGCTCGTAATCGGCGAGCGCATCGGCGCCGGCCGACAGGAATCGCTCGCGCAGCCGCTCGCGATGGCCGAGATGGCTCGGCGGCTCAGACGTAGGGAGGCTTGGTGTAGCCGGCGGGCGAGAGGGTGAAGATCTCGCAGCCATCCCGGGTCACGCCGATTGTGTGCTCGAACTGGGCGGAAAGCGAACGGTCCTTGGTCACCGCCGTCCAGCCGTCGGACAGCACCTTCACCTCCCACCGGCCGGCATTGATCATCGGCTCGACCGTGAAGAACATGCCTTCCTTGAGCACCGGCCCGTCCGAGGGCGAGCCGTAATGCAGCACGCTGGGTCCGGCATGGAACACCCGGCCGATGCCGTGGCCGCAGAAGTCGCGCACCACCGAGAAGCGCTGCGCCTCGGCGAATTGCTGGATCGCGTGGCCGACCTCCCCGAGCCGGACGCCGGCGCGCACTTTGGCGATCCCCAGCATCATCGAATCATAGGTCACATCGACCAGCCGGCGCGCCTTCAACGGCACCTTGTCGCCGATCAGATACATGCGGCTCGTATCGCCGTACCAGCCGTCGAGTATGACGGTCACGTCGATATTCGCGATCTCGCCGTTCTCGAACCGACGCTCGCCCGGAATGCCGTGGCAGACCACGTGGTTGATCGAGATGCAGGTCGACTTGGGATAGCCGCGGTAGTTCAGCGGAGCCGGAATGGCGCCGTGATCGACAATGTATTCGTGGCACAGCCGGTCGATCTCGCCCGTCTCGACGCCGGGCTTCACAAAGGGTGTGATGTAGTCGAGCACCTCGGCGGCCAGCCGCCCGGCGCGGCGCATCGGCTCGAAATCCGCCTCCGCGTGCAGCCTGATCCGTGCTTCTGTGGTGTCCTGATCCAACGATCCTTGCTCGCTCAAATTCATTTGGCCCGCATTCTGCCCGCGACAGGCGGCGGATTCCAGTGTCGTCATCAAGCGTCGGCCGCACGCCGCGAATCCGCTTCGGCATGGCGCGCCGCTGCGGCGAAGGACACGCCGCCGCAAATCGCGGTTGCGGCCAGCAGCAGCAGGGACCAGCGAATGGCCGCGTCGCCGTAGATGGGGTGCAATCGGTCGTTCAGCCAGCCGACGGCGAAGGGTCCCGCCGCCTGGCCGACCAGCCCCGCGAAGAGCAGCAGGACGGCGGTTGCGACCGCCCGCATGCGCGGCCGGGCGACGCCCATGGCCACCGCGAAGACCGACGGCTGGTGGACCAGCGTGAAGAATGCCGCGACGGCGAAGCCGGACAGCCAGACGGCGTCGCTGTTGCCGAAGAGGAAGGCCACCTCCGCCGGCCCGACAAGCAGGCACGCAAGCGCGGGCAGGGCGAGCCGCCAGCGCGCATCCCGCCGGACCAGCCGGTCGATGGCCATGCCGCCCAGCAGCACGCCGATCCCGCTGAGGATCCCGCGGACCGGCCCGATCGTGTCCGCGATCCGGGTCAGCGTCATCCCGTGGACGCGCACCAGGAAAGTGGCGCTCCACGCCGCCGATCCCCAGACATTGGCGCCCATGAAGGTGACGCCGGCGAGAAGCCAGAGATAGGTTCGCGAGCCGGCGAGGAAGCGCAGGGTGGCGGCCAGCGAGTCGCGCTCCTGCACCGTCTCGCCGCGCGGCGGCTCCCGCACGGTCACGACGAAGAGCAGCGCGAGAATCAGCCCCGGCGTGCCGGCGGCGATGTACATGGCCCGCCAGCCGTAGGCGTCGGCGATCCTTCCCATGACCGGAAAGAAGAGGATGAAGGACAGCGAGTTGGCGGTCCCGAGGATCGCCAGCGCCAGCGGCCGGCGCGCGCTGCGGAAGAGGTCCGCGACCATGGCGTTCGAGGGCGGCAGGCCGCAGGCCTCGCCGGCGCCCATCAGGAACCGGGCCGCCGCGAGCTGCCCGATCGTCGAGACGAATCCCGTCAGGAACGTCATCAGGCTCCAGAAGGCGAAGCCGATCGCGATGATGTTGCGGCGGTTGCCGCGGTCTGCGAGCCAGGCGATCGGGATGCCGAGCAACGAATAGACCGCGACGAAGGCAAGGCCCGACACCAGCCCCAGCACGGTGTCGGAGACCTGCATCTCGGCTTTGATCAGCGGCAGGGCGAGGCCGAGGATCGAGCGGTCGAGGTAATTGAGGCTGGAGATCAGGGTCAGGAACGCGAGCGTCCAGATCGCCGGCCATGTCCAGTCGGATGGACCCCCGCCCAACGCTCTCCCGTCTCGCAGAAGAGGACCCGTTTCTCCCTCTCCCGCGAAGCGGGGGAGGGCCGGGGTGGGGGTGGTGCCGCCGCTCAGATCGGCCGCTCGCCCTGCACCGTGGCGCGGATCAGGTGGCGCCGCTCGTTCTGGAAGTCGTGGATGCCGCGATGCAGGACGAAGCGGTTGTCCCACACGAGCAGCGTGTCCGGCTTCCAGCGCACCCGGCACTGGTACTGCAACCGATGCGGCAGGGTCTGCAGGTAGTCGAGCAGCGCCCGGCTCTCCTCTTCGCTCCAGCCGACGAAGCGCTTGAAATAGGCGCTCTGCACGTAGAGCGATTTGCGGCTGGTGCGGGGATGCGAGCGGACCGCGGGATGGATGCTCTCCAGCTGATCCTCGGCATAACTGTGCGTCTCGCGGAGCCTGAGGCGCTTGCCCTCTTCGAGCTTCGCGTTCTTCGCCCAGATGTCCTTGCCGGAATAGACGACCTGCAGCCGGCCGAGCATCTCCTTCATGCCCTCCGACAGCTCCTCGTAGACGAGGAACAGGTTGGAGAAGGCGGTATCGCCGCCATAGCGCGGCACGTCGAGGGCGCGCATCACGACGCAGAGCGGCGGACGCTCGAGGAACGGGCTGTCGGTGTGGAAATGCTCGAAGGACGGCACGACGTTCTTCGACTCATGTGCTTCCCGCCGCACCTCCTGCATGTCGTCATGCCCGTTCCAGGTCGGCGCTTGCGGCAGCTCGATGATCGGCCCGAAATGGCGCGTGAACGCCTTGTGCTGCTCGGGCGTCAGGTCCTGGTCGCGGAAGACGATGACCAGGAAATGCTCGAAGGCGAGCATGATCTCGGCCAGCGTCTCGCCGTCGAGCGGCTGTCGCAGATCGACCCCGCCGATTTCGCACCCGCAGGCGCCGCTCAACGGCTCGACCGTGATGCGCCGGAACTCGGGCATCGGCAGGCCGGCGACGATCGTCGACGTCGTATCCGCGATCGCTAGGGCTTCGCTCGCCGCCATGGCCCCCTCCCGGACCGACCCCGGGACGGCTCGGATTACCTTCGCTTGAGCCGCGCCCGGAACGAGAATTTGTAGCCCTCGTAGACCGCGATGGCCAGGAAGACGAGGTCGAAGGGCTGGAACCCGATCCCGACCAGCCTCTCGACGCGCTCCACGTTGAGTGCGGCGAGGATGTCGAGCATCGGCAGACCCTTCGAGTGTGCGACGAACGCGACATCGCACAGAAGCGTGCCGAGCGCCCAGCCGAAAGCTGCGCAGACGGCGCCAAGGATCCCGAATCTAGGCTGGACGCCTTTGCCGGCCACCCTGACCGCGTAGCCGACCATCGCGCCGACCGCGACCGCGATCAGCCCGATCTCCATGTCCGTTACGTAGACGACCGCGGCCCACAGCACCGCGCCAAGAATGGCAGCGCCGATCCCGGCGGGAACGGCGAGCGCGAAATTCTGCTCCGCGAGAAGCCGGGCAATGGCAAGCGCCGGCGCGGACGCCGCTGCTGTCGAGTCACTCGAGCTGGCATCCATGTCTCATCCCCCCGAAAGGTTCGTCCCAACACCTTACCTAGCGCGGCACTTAGCCAGAGTCGATCGAGTGCTGCGACCTTCGCCGTGCTACCGACCCTGCACGGCCTCCAGCATCTGGTGGACGTCGTAGGTCATCACGGCCAGCAGCCCCGTCAGCCCGAGATAGATGATCGCATACTCGATCCGCGTCGCCGCCGGCACGGTGTAGTAGCGCGCCGTCTCCGGGTCGTTGGGATTGAACTTCCAGGCCTTGGCGAGTTGCGGGAGCGCCAGCAATGCGACGATCAGCAGCGCCGGGCTCGGCCGGTAAATCAACAACAACAGCATGATCGGCGCGCCGAGGAGCCAGATGCGCGGGCTGATGATCGCCGTGATCCGCCCGCCGTCCAGCGGCGAGACCGGCAGCAGGTTGAAAAGGTTGATGAAGAGCCCGGCATAGGCGATCGCAAGCAGCAGGCCGCTCCCCTGCTCGCGCGCCAGGAAGTAGACGGCGAACGCCGCGATCGAGCCGGCGAGCGGTCCCGCCAGCGCCACATAGGCCTCGGTCTCGACGCTCATCGGCTGGTCCTTGAGGCTGATCCAGGCGCCGACGAACGGGATGAAGGTCGGCGCGCCGACGGCAAGGCCGCGCTGCCGCGCTGCCACGTAGTGGCCGAGCTCGTGGACCAGGATCAGCAGCACGAAGCCGGTCGCATAACGCCAGCCCCAGATGCTGGCGTAAACGGCGAGTGAGACCAGCATCGTGACCCCGGTCGCGCCGAGCTTCCCCCATTTGAGGGCCGAGAACAGGAGGAGGACGAGCTTGACCATCTCGCCGCTCCTAGGCGTCGTTGCGGCGGAAGAGCCGCCCGAAGAACTTGCGCGCTGCGACGAGCCCGCCCGCCGCGATCACCAGCCCGACCTTGGCGAACTTGGCGAGGAACACGCCGATCAGCGCCAGCAGCCCCAGCTTCTTCGCCACGACGCCGCCGACCAGCGCGGCGAGGCCGTAGGCCGCGATCTTGTCCGTGTTCGAGTTGAAGTCGCTGTAGCGCTTGCCGGGCACGAAGCTCAACCCGTTCAGCAGCGCCAGCGCGGTCGGCTTCCCGGCGGCAATCTCGTCACTGCCGGTGATGAAATCCAGGCTGAGATACCCGTCGCGGCCAAGCAGGTAGGTGTTGTAGTTGACGGTCTGCGGCGATTTCGGATCGGCGCCCTCGTCATGCCCGCCGACCGACCAGACGAGCGTGTGCCGGGTCGGGTCGTAGTTCGGCTTCTCGATCCACCCGTCCAGCGTCAGCGCCGGAAAGCCCCGGTCCTTGCGGTCCTCGTTGGCCGCCTCGGTGCCCTTCTTGAGGCCGTCGAGCAGATCGTCGACGTTCCAGTTCTTGGCGTCGTCGTCCTTGATGTAGCCCTCTTTGATGAAGTCGATCGTGGCGAGCCAGTTGCCCTGGCCGACGGCGAGCCCGATGAAATCCGCATCGACCGTGTTGCCGAGCGCCCGCATGACGCGGCTCGCCTGAGGGTTCGGAATGAAGGCCGTGTGGTCGGGAAGCGTGAGCTTCGCCTGATCGCGGAGATCGACCGTGGCGGGCCCCTGCACGGCGACCTTCTCGGCTTCGTCCCAGGCCGCCTTGGCTTCTGATTTGCGGCTCTGCTCGTCGGTTCCGGGCTGATCCGCGCGGATTGTGCCGGAGACAAGAAAGAGAGCAGCGGCTAGCACCGCGAGGCCGCGCCGGATCGACACTTTCAGCAAGCCCGGCCTCCCCTTCCGCGCCGCCCGCCCGGCGCTCTTCCAGGAGACGCTATCCACCCAGAGTGGCGAGATCAAGCGGCGATCTTCCCCACAGCAGGTTCGCGGTCAAGGGCCTCAGACGCTGCGGATCCGGAAGATGCGGCCGGTGGCATCGTAGCCGACATCGTAGTGGATCGGACCGTCGGGCAGAGTTGCCCGGTAACGCCGTATATGGGCGCCGCCCGGCTCGTCGTAGCGCTCGACGAGAGCGAACCGCCCAGACTCGACATTGAGCGTGTCCTCGAGCCCCGTCGCCTGATCGAAGGCCTTGGGGTTGCGGAGCCGCGCGATCTCGGGCGCGAAGACCGAAGCATCGCCCGGTTTCGCGCCCTCGGAGATCAGCTTGCGGGTCCGTTCCGTCAGGCTCCGGTCGTCGTCGCGGATCGCGGTCAGCGACCAGCAGGTCGAGCCGGGGGCGAGGCGCTCGGCAAGCTCGAACACGGCCTTGCGGCGGACCGTGCGGGCGCCGTCGGTATCGAAATTGACCATCGCCGCGACGCCGATCCCGTGCGCCGGCAGGCGCAGCCAGAAGGCGATGAAGCCCGACACGGAGCCGGAATGGTAATGGATCGCGCTCCCGCCCATGCGGTCGAGGAACCAGGCAAAGCCGTAGCCGCTGCTGCGGCCGGTCGAGCACATGACCGGCGCGATCATCTGGGCGATGGGCACCGGTGCGCCCTTCTGCAGCCCGATCTCCCAGGAAGCGGCATCGCGCGCCGAGAGGATGATCCCGCCATCCGGCCAGCCGGAGAAATCGCCCTCCATCTGTTGACCGTGGCGGACCTCGCCGTTCTCCTCGACATAGGGTTCGGCGCGACCGGCGATGATCGCCTCGGCATCGTCGACACGGCCCTCCACGAGGCCTACCGGCCGCAGCAGCTCCTCGGTCACGGCCTGCCGGTAGGTCCGGCCGGTGATGTCCTCGACCATCCGCCCGAGCAGGACGAAGCCGGTGTTGGAATAGGCCCAGCAATCGCCCGGCACGAAATCGAGCGGCAGCGCGCCGATCGCCTTCATGAAATCGGCGCGCAGGACCTTGCGGTCGCCCTCCATGCCGGGCAGGTCGTCATAGGTCGGGATGCCGCTGGTATGGCTCAGCAGCGAGCGGATCGGGCAGGCGGCGAAGGCGGCGGGCACGTCCTTCAGATGCTTGCCGATCGGATCGTCGAGCGCGATCCGCCCCGACGCCGCCAGCCGCACCACCAGCGCCGCGGTGAAATGCTTGCCGACCGAGCCCATGTGGAAGAGCGTCCGCTCGTCCGCCGGCACGCGGAAAGGCAGCGAGGCGAAACCAAGCGCATCGATCACGACCGGCTCGCCCCGGCGTACCGCGGCCACGGCAAGGCCGGGCACGCGCAGCCGGGCCATCGTGTCGAGGAGGCTCTGCCTCAGATCCGGCGGCAGGCGCTTGTCGCTGCCGGCATCGGCACGCGCCAGCTCGGCAAAGGGACGCGAGGCGAGGAGCCCGCCGCCGACGCCGAAGACCGCGCGCCGAGACAGCTCCACTTCCGTCTAGCCCGCGAGCGCTTCGAGTTCCTTGACCAGCGCCTGGCCCATCTCGGCGGTCGATACGGCGCTGCCGCCTTCGACCCTGAGATCCGCCGTCCGCACGCCGCGTCCGAGCAGGCGCTCGACGGCGTTCTCGATCAGCGCCGCATCCTCGTCCATGTCGAAGGAGTAGCGCAGCATCATGGCGAAGGAGAGGATGGTCGCCAGCGGGTTGGCGACGCCCTTGCCGGCAATGTCGGGCGCCGAGCCGTGGACCGGTTCGTAGAGCGCCTTGCGCCGGCCGCCGGCGTCCACGGCCCCCAGCGAGGCCGAGGGCAGCATGCCGAGCGAGCCGGTTAGCATGGCCGCGCAATCGCTCAGGATGTCGCCGAAGAGATTGTCGGTGACGATGACGTCGAACTGCTTCGGCCAGCGCACCAGTTGCATCGCGCAGTTGTCGGCGTACATGTGGCTGAGCTCGACATCCGGAAACTCGCCGGCGCCGAGCGCGGTGACGGTCTCGCGCCAAAGCACGCCCGATTCCATGACATTGGCCTTCTCGACCGAGCACAGCCGCTTCCGGCGCTTGCGCGCCAGCTCGAAGCCGACCCTGGCGACGCGCCCGATCTCCGAGGTCGTGTAGACCTGCGTGTTGACGCCTCGGCGCTGCCCGTCGGGCAGGGTCTCGATGCCGCGCGGCTCGCCGAAATAGACGCCGCCGGTCAGCTCGCGAACGATCATGATGTCGAGGCCGCGCACCAGCTCAGGCTTCAAGCTGGAGGCGTCGGCCAGCGCGTCGAAGACCGTCGCCGGCCGCAGATTGGCGAAGAGCGCCAGATCCTTGCGCAGGCGCA
>DATGFU010000512.1:0-5063 GCA_035308865.1 Allostellaceae bacterium
ACGATCTCGTCGAACGGCACCGACCGTCCCTCGCGGGCCGCCGCCATGTCGGGCGAGAGCGGCGCCGCGAAGCGCCAGGGCGAGACCGAATCGAGCGCAGAGTCCGGCAGCCCCTGCGCCGCCAGCAGCACGCCGGCATCACTCTCTGCCAGCCCGGCCGGATCGAAGCCGCTCAGCACCGGCTTCACCGCGCGGACCGTCCGCCCGCAGTGCCGTGCCGCTGCAGCCAGCGCCGCCGTCACGAAGGTCTTGCCGATACCGGTGCCGGTCGCCGTAACGAAGAGCCGAGTGGCCGGCACCCCCACCCCGGCCCTCCCCCGCTCCGCGGGAGAGGGAGAAAATAAGCCCTCTCCCGCTTGCGGGGGAGGGTTGGGTGGGGGTCTATCCGCTCCGCTCCGACTCAGAGCACGTCCCGCACCGCGTCGGCGAGCGCCGCCACCTCGGCCTCGCCGTGGCCGGCGGTGAAGGTGACGCGGAGCCGCGCGGTGCCTTCCGGCACGGTCGGCGGCCGGATCGCGGTCACCAGGAACCCCGCCTCCTCGAGGCGCCGCGAGGCCTCCATCGCCGCGTCGGATTCGCCGATGATCACGGGCACGATCTGGCTCTGCGGCGCCGGCAGGTTGAGGCGCTTGGCGAAATCCTGGGCGCGGGCGAGCGGGCGCGCCGCCCAGTCCGGCCGGTCCTCGATCAGGTCCAGCGCCGCCAGCGCCGCCGCCACGCTCGCCGGCGGCAGGCCGGTCGTGTAGACGAAGGCGCGCGCCCGGCTGTGCAGCAGCTCGATGACCGGCTGGGTGGCGCAGAGAAACCCGCCATAGCTGCCGAGCGCCTTCGAGAGCGTGCCCATCAGCAGCGGCACGTCGTTCGGGTCGGGCGGCGGCAGGATGCCGGTGCCGTGCGCGTCGTCCGCCAGCAGCCAGGCGTCCCAGCGGCGCGCCAGCTCGGCCAGCTCGCCGATGGGCGCCAGGTCGCCGTCCATGCTGAAGACGCGGTCGGTCAGCACCAGCACGCGGCCGTGCGACGCCCGATGCTCGTGCAGCAGGTCCGCCAGGTGGTCGAGATCGTTGTGGCGGAACACCTCGCGCCACGCGCCGCCGAGCGTCGCCCCGGCATGGATGGAGGAATGCGCCAGCGAATCCACCAGCACCAGGTCGCCGGGCCCGACCAGCGCCGGCGGGATCGAGACGTTCGCGAGATAGCCGCTGCCGAAGACGATCGCCGCCTCGGTACCCTTGAAGCGGGCCAGCCGCTCCTCCAGCGCCTGGTAGAGCGGATGATTGCCGGTCACCAGCCGCGACGCGCCGGCACCCGCGCCGTAGCGCTCGATCGCATCGATCGCTGCCCGCTTCACCGCCGGATGGTGCGTGAGATTGAAGTAGTCGTTGCAGCTGAACGAGACGAGCATGCGCCCGCCGCGCCGGACGCGGATTCCGTCCTCGCGCCAGGTCTCGACCAGCCGGCGTCGCGTGCCCCTGCCGTCGAGCTCCTCGAGCTTGCGCCGGGCGAAGGAATCGAGCGTGTCCATCGGCCGGGAAGGTGCTGCGCCGGCTGGGCGAAGTCAACCGCCGCCGGCCGTGCCCCAGTGCGCCGAATTCGCCGTGAGGAAGCTTACCCCTCCCCCTGCCCCCTCCCGCAAGGGGAGGGCGAACGAGATGGCCCCAGTGACTCCCCCCTCCCCTCGCGGGAGGGGGTTGGGGGAGGGGGCGATCATCAGCGGTGTCCGTCCATCTGCGTCAACTGCGGATAAGCCCACAGCCCGGCGCGGTTGCACCTGCGGGACGGCATCCATAATGTGGCGCCCGCTTTCGCAACCGGAGCCCGAGCCGCTTGTCCGCAACTGCCACCGAGATCCGCCACGACTGGAGCCGCGCCGAGATCGCGGCGCTGTTCGACCTGCCCTTCGCCGATCTGATCCATCGCGCCCAGACGATCCATCGCGCGCACTTCGATCCCAATGAGGTGCAGCTTTCGACCCTGCTCTCGATCAAGACCGGCGGCTGCCCCGAGGATTGCGGCTATTGCGCGCAAAGTGCCCGGTTCGACACGGGCGTGAAGGCGCAGAAGCTGATGGCGCTCGACGCGGTGCTGGCGGATGCCGGCCGCGCCCGTGCGGCCGGCGCCACGCGCTACTGCATGGGGGCCGCCTGGCGCAGCCCGAACGAGCGCGATCTCGAGCGGGTCTGCGCCATGGTCGAGGGGGTGCGGGCGCTCGGCATGGAGACCTGCGCCACGCTCGGCATGCTGACGCCGGACCAGGCAGCGCGGCTGAAATCGGCCGGGCTCGACTACTACAACCACAATCTCGACACCTCGCCGGAGTATTACGAGACCGTGGTCTCGACCCGCAGCTACGACGACCGGCTCGACACGCTGGCGCATGTCCGCGAGGCCGGCATCCATGTCTGCTGCGGCGGCATCGTCGGCATGGGCGAGGACCGCGCCGATCGCGTGGGGCTGCTGCACACGCTGGCGACGCTGCCGGCCCATCCCGAAAGCGTGCCGATCAATCTGCTGGCGCCGATGGACGGCACGCCGCTCGGCGGCTCCGCGCCGCTCGACCCGCTGGAGCTGGCGCGCATGATCGCGGTCGCCCGCATCACGATGCCGGACTCGATGGTGCGGCTGTCGGCCGGCCGCGAGGCGCTCAGCGACGAGGCGCAGGCGCTGTGCTATCTCGCCGGCGCCAACTCGATTTTCTTCGGGCCGCGGCTGCTGACCACCGGCAACCCGGAGCGAGCCGAGGACGACGCGCTCTTCAGACGGCTCGGCATCCGCCCGATGGCGCTCGGGGCGGCGTCGCCGCAGGGATGATCAGCTCTCTCCGGGGCGACCGCATCTCGCGTCTCGCCGACGCGATCTTCACGGGCGCCCTTCTCTATCTCGCGACCGGGCTCAATCCGGCCTGGTGGGCGCTGTGGCTGGCGCCGATCCCGCTCCTCCTCGCCGTCTTCGCCGCCGGGGCGCGGGAGGCGCTGGTGCTGACCCTGGTGGCGGCGCTGATCGGCAACGCGGCGCTGGCGCCCTACTTGGTCGAGGTCATGACGCCAGTGCCGGCGACCATCGTCACCGTGCTGCGGACGCTGCTGTGGCTGCTGATCGTCGGGCGGACGCGCGCCGCCGTTCTGCAATCGCAAGCCTGGTGGACGGTGCTCGTCTATCCGGTGCTGTGGAGCGCCGTCGATCTCCTGATCGCCCGCTTCTCGGCGGACGGGACGGCGGCCAGCCTCGCCTATTCGCAGATGGATGCGCTGCCGGTGATCCAGGCGGCTTCCTGGGGCGGCACGCCGGCCGTCGTGTTCCTGCCGAGCCTCTTCGCCTCGCTGGTCGCCGTGGCCTGGCATCGCCGCCGGACCATCCGGTGGCCGGCCCTCGGCTATGTCGTTCCGACTGCAGCGCTCGTGGCGATCCTCGCCTGGGGCGCGGCGCGGGCGATGCCGCCGGACGGCGAAGGCGGCCCGAAAGTGGCGATGGCGGCGATCGACGGCGATTTCATCGCCCAGCCCGACGCGCTGCGCGGCGGCTACGAGACGCTGGTCGACAAGGCCGCCGCCGATGGCGCCGCGATCGTGGTGCTGCCGGAGGAGATCGCCGCGCTCGATCCGGAGGCGGCCGAGAAGGCCAGGATCGCGCTCGCCGGCTTCGCGAAGCGAGACGGCATCTATCTTCTGGCGGGGATCCGCGTCCTGGCCGGCGATCATCTCGAGAACCGCGCCTGGCTGTTCGCGCCCTCGGGCGAGCGCATCGTCGACTACGCCAAGCGGCACCTCGTCACCGGGCTCGAAGGCCGCATCCGGCCCGGCGATTCCGACGCCTCGGTCGAGATCGGCGCGCAGCGGATCGGCGTCGCCATCTGTAAGGACATGGATTTTCCGGCATTGGGGCGCGGCTACGCCGCCCTCGGCGTCGACGCCATGCTGGTGCCGGCCTGGGATTTCGACGCCGATGGCTGGCTGCACGGGCGGATGGCGGTGCTGCGCGGCGTCGAGGGTGGCTTCGCGATCCTGCGCTCGGCGCGCGGCGGACTCATGACGGTCAGCGACGCCACCGGCCGGGTGATCGCCGAAAAGCCGAGCACGGGGGGCGCCGGCGCCCTTCTCCTGAGCACGATGCCGCCTTCGCCGCGCCGCGATACGCTCTACGCCAGGATCGGCGACGCCTTCGGCTGGGCCTGCGTGCTCGCCGCCGCGGCGATCCTGGTCGTGCCCTATCTTCGCCGCCGTCGCCAGTGACCTCCGCGCCGAGCGCCGTCTGGCGGCCTTACACTCAGATGAAGACGGCGCCGCCGCCGCTTGATGTGGTGGCGACCGAAGGAGTCCGCCTGCACCTTGCTGACGGCCGGATGCTGATCGACGGCATGGCGTCCTGGTGGACCGCGTGCCACGGCTACAGTCATCCGCACATCGCGCGTGCCGTCCGCGACCAGCTCGACCGCATGCCGCATGTCATGTTCGGCGGGCTGACGCACGAACCGGCCGAGCGCCTCGCGCGGCGGCTGGCGGCGCTGCTGCCCGGCGATCTCGACCATGTCTTCTTCACCGATTCCGGCTCGGTCGCGGTCGAGGTCGCGATGAAGATGGCGATCCAGTACTGGCTGAACCGCGGCGAGCGTGGGCGGAGCAAGTTCGTGGTGTTCCGCGGTGGCTATCACGGCGACACGCTGGCGACCATGGCGGTGTGCGATCCGGAGGAAGGGATGCACGCGCTGTTCAGCGGCGCGCTGGCGCAGCATGTGCTGGCGGACCTTCCGCGCGAGGGCGACCAGGAGCTGGATGCGCTGATCGCGCGGCATCGCCATGAGCTGGCGGGCATTCTGGTCGAGCCGTTGGTGCAGGGTGCGGGCGGGATGCTGTTTCATGCGCCGGAGGTGCTGAGGCGGCTGCGGGCGCTGGCGGATCGGCATGGGCTGTTGCTGATCTTCGACGAGATCTTCACCGGCTTTGGGCGCACGGGGACAATGTTCGCGTGCGAGCAGGCGGGCGTGGCGCCGGATATCATGACCGTTGGCAAGGGGCTGACGGGTGGGACGTTGCCGCTGGCGGCGACGCTGGCTTCGCGAGCGGTGTTCG
>DATGFU010000513.1:0-16470 GCA_035308865.1 Allostellaceae bacterium
CGCTCCGAAAATCCGCCTCAGCAAGAGGTCGTGCATCCAATCATCCTAACAGGCGGCGGACGCGACCGCACGGCAGTATCGACAGGGCGGCGGCGCCTCACATGTTCGGATAGTTGGGGCCGCCGCCGCCTTCCGGCACCGTCCAGACGATATTCTGCGACGGGTCCTTGATGTCGCAGGTCTTACAATGGACGCAATTCTGCGCGTTGATCTGCAGCCTCTTGCCGGCGGCCGCATCGTCCAGGATCTCGTAGACGCCGGCCGGGCAGTAGTACTGCTCCGGGGCGCCGTAGACCTGATAGTTGAGGCTGATCGGCACCGCCGCATCCTTCAGCCGCAGATGCGCCGGCTGGTTCTCCTCGTGGTTCGTGTTGGACAGGAAGACCGAGCTCAGCCGGTCGAAGCTGACCTTGCCGTCGGGCTTCGGGTAATGGATCGGCTGGACCTGCGAGAGCGGCGCCAGGCTCTCGTTGTCGCCGTGGCGGTGGCGCAGCGTCCACGGCGCCTTGCCGCCGAAGAGATAGGTGTCGATCGCCGAATAGAGCATGCCGCCGTAGAGCCCCCACCGGAAGGAGGGGCGGATGTTGCGCACGCGGTGCAGCTCATCCCACAGCCAGGTCCGCTCCAGCGCCGGGCGGTAATCGGCGGAGGCCTCCCCGGCCAGCGTCGGAAACACGGTCTCCGCCGCGGTCATGCCCGACTTCATCGCCGTGTGCGTGCCCTTGATCTTCGGCACGTTGAGGAAGCCGGCGGCGCAGCCGATCAGGCAGCCGCCGGGGAAGCTCAGCGCCGGGATCGACTGCAGCCCGCCTTCGTTGATCGCGCGCGCGCCATAGGCGATGCGCCGGCCACCCTCGAAGGTCGGGCGGATGGCCGGGTGCGTCTTATAGCGCTGGAACTCCTCGAAGGGTGACAGCGTCGGGTTGCGGTAGTCGAGCCCCACCACGAACCCCACCGCCACCTGTCGGTCCTCCAGGTGATAGAGGAACGAGCCGCCATAGGTCGCACTATCCATCGGCCAGCCGACGGTGTGGACGACGAGGCCGGGCTTGTGCTGGGCCGGATCGACCTCCCACAGCTCCTTGACGCCGAGCCCGTAGGTCTGGGGGTCGCAATCCCGGCGCAGATTGAAGCGCTCGACCAGAGTCCGCGTCAGCGAGCCGCGCGCGCCCTCGGCGAACATGGTGATGCGGCCGTGCAGCTCCATGCCGCGCTGGAAATTGCCGGTGGGCTCGCCGTCCTTGCCGATCCCCATGTCGCCGGTGGCGACGCCGTAGACCTTGCCGCCCTCGTCGTAGAGCACCTCGGCGGCGGCAAAGCCGGGATAGATCTCGACGCCCAGCGCCTCGGCCTGGCTCGCCAACCAGCGGCAGAAATTGCCCAGGCTGATGATGTAGTTGCCGTGATTGTGCATCTGCGGCGGGGTCGGCAGCCGCGTCGCACCGGTCGCGGTCAGGAAAAGGAAGCGGTCCTCGACGGCCGGCGTGTTGAGCGGCGCGCCGCGATCCTGCCAGTCGGGGAAGAGCTCGACGAGGGTCCGCGGCTCCAGGACCGCGCCGGAGAGGATATGGGCGCCGACCTCCGAGCCCTTTTCGAGCACGCACACGGAAACATCGCTGCCGGCTTCGGCGGCGAGCTGCTTGAGGCGGATCGCCGCGGTCAGCCCCGACGGGCCGGCACCGACGATGACCACGTCGTATTCCATGCTCTCGCGATCCATCCCTCGTCCCTATCCTCGCGCCTGTCGGGTGGGTGCTTGCCATCTTCCGGCCGGCAGGCGCAAACCTAATCTGCCGTTCGCAAGGGCAGGTAGACGGAATGGAGACGGCGAAACTGCTGGAATCGGTCCTGCGGTGGCAGGTGGCGGCAGGGCTCGATGAGGCGATGCTGGACGCGCCGGTCGACCGCTTCGCCGCCGCCCGCCCGCCGGCGCCGCCGCCGCGGCCTGCGGCTCCGCCGCCGTTGACCGCCGTTCCGAGCGCGGTGCCGCAGGCCATCGCGGAGGCGCGGGCAGCCGCCGGGGCGGCGCAGACGCTGGAGGCCCTGCGCGATGCCGTCGCCGCCTTCGAGGGCTGCACGCTCAAGCGGACCGCCACCAAGACCGTCTTCGCGGACGGCAATCCGGACTCCCGCCTCATGTTCATCGGCGAGGCGCCGGGCGCCGACGAGGACCGGATCGGGCTGCCCTTCGTCGGGGCCTCGGGACAGCTTCTCGACCGGATGCTGGCCACCATCGGGCTTGATCGGACGAAGGCCTACATCACCAACGTGCTGTTCTGGCGACCGCCGGGCAACCGCAAGCCGACCGACAGCGAAATCGCGATCTGCCGCCCCTTCGTCGAACGCCACATTGTGCTCATTCGGCCACACCTCGTAATAATCGTCGGCGGCACGGCCAGCGGCGCGCTCATTCCCGGAAGCGAAGGAATTACAAGGCTTCGTGGGCGTTGGTTGCGACTAAATGTCAACGGGCTTGCCACGCCGTTGCAAGCATTGGCCATGTATCACCCGTCGTTTCTGCTCAGAGCGCCAGAACGCAAGCGCGAAGCCTGGGCCGATCTTCTTAGTGTCAAGTCGAAATTGAAAGATGTCGTTAAGTAGATAATAGTTAACAACGACTGTTTCTGAATATTAGTGATATAGCCAAACCATATAGAAATTTTTTGCTTGCACCAACCGGCGAAGTGCCTTACGGGTGTGGCCATGACTGGTGCACACCACGGTGCCGGACCGAGGAATTCTTGGTCGGGAATGGCGCTTTGTGCGCTGTTTGTCGGCCTATCCATGGTTGCAGGCGAACGCGCCTTCGGCGCGGACCAGACTGTTGGCCCGGCTCGGACGAGCCAGCCGGCAGGCGCACGCGATCAGGGCCCGGCCGTGCCCCCCACCATCCTGTCGACCGCGGATGCCGCGCGTTATGCCGCCATCTTCGGTCTGCAGCAGGAGGAGAACTGGAAGGCGGCGGACGCCGAGATCGCGGATCTCGGGGACCGCATGCTGCTCGGCACGGTCCTGGCCCAGCGCTATCTGTCGCCGCATTACGCCACCACCTTCGACCAGGCGCGCGATTGGCTCGCGAGCTATGGCGACCTGCCCGATGCCCGCGCCGTGTGGCAGCTGGCGCAGCGCAAGGGGGCCGGCAAGGCGCTGCCGGCGCCGGCGACAACGCGCGGCATCGCCTCCTACGGCCCCGCCCGCCTGCCGCCCGAGCCGAGCCAGGTCGTCCTGCGCCGTCCGGCCACCTTCGAGGCCGGACTGGCCGCGTGGCGGGCCAAGCGCTGGGGCGATGCGGCCAAGGACTTCGAGATCACCGCGAACGCCAGCGGCACGTCGAGCTGGTACGTCGCCGCCGCCGCCTATTGGGCGGCCCGCACCCACCTGGCGCTCCGCCAGCCGGAGCAGGTCGACCCGTGGTTCGCCATTGCCGCCCGGCAGCCGCGAACCTTCTATGGGCTGCTGGCCCGGGCGACGCTGGGCCTGCCGCCGGATACACCGCTGGGCGCCCGCCCTCTCGCGACGGCCGAGGTGGCCGCGCTCGAGGCGACACCGGGCGGCCGGCGCGCGATCGCGCTCGTCCAGGTCGGCGAGACCGACCGCGCCGAGGCCGAGCTCCGCGCGCTTTCGGTCAGCGGCAACAGCGGCCTCGCCGACGCGATCGTGGCGCTGGCGGACCTCGCCAGCATGCCGTCGCTCTGCATGTCGTTGGGCTACCGCACCGACAACGCGGCGGCGCGCTATCCCGTGCCGCGCTGGCAGCCGCAGAACGGCTTCGTCGTCGACCGCGCCCTGCTCTTCGCGCTGACGATGGAGGAAAGCCGGTTCACCGCGGATATCCGCAACCGGTCCGGCGCGTCGGGCCTGATGCAGCTGATGCCCGCGACGGCGCGCGCCGTGGCCCGCAACGCCGGGATCCCGCTGCGCAACGTCAGCGACCTCGTCGATCCGGCGATCAATCTCAGCCTCGGCCAGGAATATGTGCGCGAGCTGATCGACTACCAGCAGGTCAACGGCAATCTGATCCTCCTGCTCGCCGCCTACGGCTTCGGGCCGGGGCCGCTCGCCAAGTGGCAGGCTCGGATGGCCGAGGAGGAGCCGCTCGAGTTCATCGAGGGCCTGTCGAGCCAGGAGACGCGGCTCTATGTCGAACGCGTGCTGACCAATCTCTGGATATACCGCCAGCGCCTGGGCCAGCAGCAGCCCGACCTGGAGGCGCTTGCCGCGAATCGCTGGCCGACCTATGTGTCGATGGAACACTCGGCGCATGGGGTTGTCCAGAATGCCGCGTCTCGATGACACGAGGCCGTTCCTCCCCGTCAACATCGCCGTCCTGACCGTATCCGATACGCGGACCGCCGCGGACGACCGGTCGGGCGACACTCTCGCCGCGCTTATCACCGGCGACGGGCATCGGGTGGCGGCCAGGGGGATCGTGCGCGACGACCGGGACGCCATCGTCGAGCGTCTGCGCGCCTGGATCGCCGACCCCGAGATCGATGTGGTGCTGGCCACCGGTGGGACCGGGGTCACCGGCCGGGACGTCACGCCGGAAGCGTTCCAGTCGGTCTTCGAGAAGGATATTCCCGGGTTCGGCGAGCTGTTCCGATTCCTCTCCTTCCAGAAGATCGGCACGTCGACGATCCAGTCGCGGGCGACCGCCGGCGTCGCCGGCGGCACCTACCTCTTCGCGCTGCCCGGCTCGCCCGGCGCCTGCCGCGATGCCTGGGAGGACATTCTGCGGCACCAGCTCGACAACCGCTTCCGCCCCTGCAATTTCGTCGAGCTGATGCCGCGCCTCAACGAGCATCGCGACAAAGGGTAATAGCCGCGGCAGTTGTCCCGCTGCGCGCTGCGACGGCGTCACCGCCCGCGACAATTTTACGCGCTGGGTCGACACGCTGAGTAACATGCGCGATGGCTATCGTCGGAACGAAGAGGGAACGATACGCGCGCCGAGTCGCATCGCATCAATTCACATTTTGTTCTCGTTATTGACTCGTCCGGTTCGCGGGCCGGCGATTCACATTCTCGACATATCCACAGGATGCAAGCGTTCCCAAGGTGCGTCAATTGGTCAATCCAAGAGGTTTCCGATCGCTAAGCGCGAAGATGGTTCCTCGCCAGCCCGGGGACTCGCTCCCCACCACCGCGCAATCCCGCTGATACAACTTTTGCAAGTAGCCGGCCGCATGCTTGCTCGCCGCTACCGGGGCCGGGCCGGAACTCGACCGAGCACGGCACAGGCTTGACCGGCCACGACGATTCCCCGAAACCATCCGGCATGCTCCAGAAGAAGGCCGGTGCCATGAAGCTGCCTCTCCGTACCGCCGTTGCGCTTGCCTTGTCGCTGCCTGCTCTCGTGCCGATACGGGCCGCATCCGCCGAGCCGCCGGCGGTTTGGGATCTGCACCAGCTCTACCCAGACGACGCGGCCTGGGAAGCGGAGCGCAAGTCGATCGAAGCAGGCTTGCCCGATCTGGCCGCGCTCAAGGGCACCCTGCACGACGCCCGATCGCTGCAGACGGCGCTCGACCGCATCTGGGCCGTGCGCAAGCGGCTGCGGCGGCTCATCACCTATGCCGGCCTGGCGGCCGATATCGATACGCGCGCGGCCGAGGCGCAGGCACGGCGCCAGCAGGCGACCGAGCTCGACAGCAAGCTCGACGAGGCGACCGCATTCCTGAAGCCCGAGATCGGCGAGGTCGGCCGTGCCAAGATCGAGGCCTGGATCGCAGCCACGCCGTCGCTGGGCAAGGATCGCCACGAGCTGGAGACGATCCTCCGCGAGGCGGACCACACGCTCGATGCCAAAGGCGAGGCGCTGCTGGCGGCGGCGCAGACGCCGCTGAGCCAACCGGAGGCCATCTACTCGCTCCTCGCCAACGCCGACATCCCGTGGCCCAGCATCGAGATCCGCGGCGAGACGGTGAAGCTCGACCAGGCGGCCTACGTGAAGCATCGCGGCGACCGCGATCCGGCCGTGCGCCGCAAGGTGTTCGACGCGTTCTGGGGCGCCTTCAAGACCTATGAGCGGACCTTCGGCGCAACCTATGCCGCGAACGTCCAGTCGACCGTGTTCGTCGCCAAGGCACGGAAATATCCGGACTCTCTGGCCGCCGCGCTGTCCGCCGGGAACGTGCCGGAGGCGGTCTACCGCACGCTTATCGACGAGACCCATGCCGGCCTGCCGGTACTGCACCGCTATCTGGCCGATGCGAAGAAGCTCCTCGGCCTCCCCGAGCTGCGCTACTCGGACGCCTATGTCCCGTTCGCCGACCCGCCGCGGAAATATACGCTGGGCGAGGCCGAGGCGCTGACGCTGGAGGGGGTGGCGCCGCTCGGCGACGCCTATCGCAAGGATCTCGCCGCCGGGTTCGAGGCGGGGTGGATGCATTCGCTGGTGCAGCCGGGGAAGATCTCAGGCGCGTATATGAACGGCTACGCCTACGACCTGCACCCGTTCGTCCTGCTGAGCTTCAACGGCGACTACCTGAGCGTCTCGACCGTGGCGCATGAATGGGGCCACGCCATGCACACCGTGCTGGCCAATCGCACCCAGCCGGTCGAGACCGCGATCTATCCGATCTTCATCGCCGAGATTCCCTCGACCACCAACGAGATGCTGCTGGCCGGCCATGTCGTCGCCACCGCCAAGACCAAGGCCGAGCGGATCTATGCGCTGAGCCAGGAGCTGGAGCTCCTGCGCGCGACCTTCTTCCGGCAGGCGATGTTCGCCGAGTTCGAGGCTCAGTCCCACGATGCCGTGGAGCGTGGCGAGGCGCTGACCGGCGAGGGTCTGACGAAGATTTATCTCGGGCTGCTCAAGCGCTACATGGGCGATGCCGAGGGCGTGATGAAGGTCGACGACCTCTATGGCATCGAGTGGGCTTACATCCCGCATTTCTACCGCGACTTCTACGTCTACCAGTACGCCACCTCGATCAGTGCCGCGGCGTGGTTCGCGGACGCCATCGAGCGCGGCGACACCGCCGTGCGCGACCGCTTTTTCGACATGCTCAAATCGGGCGGCTCGGACGATCCTTACGTGACGGTCAAGCGGGCCGGCGTGGATCTGGCGACGCCGGCGCCCTACCGTGCGCTCGCCGCCCGTATGACGCGGCTTCTCGACCAGCTCGACAAGGTCGAGGCCGAGCAGGGGTAGACCGAGGACCCGCCCCACCCCTCTGAAATTATCGCGTTTCATAGAATTTAATCGGCGTTTTGTGGACGCACGTTCGGCGTGCGGTCAGTCTCCCGGTCGCGGTCGGGCAGCGATCCAGGTCGCGGCGTCGACCGGCAGGTCACTTGGGAGAGCCACATGACGAAGCATCCGTTGGCAGGCAGCGAGCGCCAACCCCTTCCCGGCACAAGGCATGTCGGACCGGCCGATCCGAAGGAGCGGCTGGAGGTGACTCTGATCCTGCGCCATCGCGCCGAGGATGTGCTCAAGGCACGGGTCGGTCGGCTGGCGCGCGGCGACGTCTCGCTGCCGCATCTCTCGCGGGCGGATTTCGCGGCGCAGCACAGCGCCAGCTCGGACGACCTCGCGGCCGTCGAGACATTCGCCAAGGCGAACCATCTCACCGTCGTGGAGGCCGACGCCGCCCGGCGCACCGTCGTGCTGTCGGGCACCGTGGCCGCGTTCAACGCAGCCTTCGACGTCGATCTGCAGCAATACGAGCACGACGCCGGCGCGTTCCGCGGCCGGACCGGAGCGGTCCACCTCCCCGAGGAGCTGCAGGACGTGGTCCAGGCAGTGCTGGGGCTGGACAACCGCCCGCAGGCCCGCTGCCATCTCCGCCGACGCAGCGGACACGACGGCACGGCGCCGCACGCGGCCGCCGTCTCGTACACGCCGACCGCGGTCGCGTCGCTTTATGGATTCCCTCCCGGGACGGGCAAGGGTCAGACGATCGGCATCATCGAGCTGGGGGGCGGCTCGCGGCGATCGGACCTGACCAAGTACTTCGCTTCGCTCGGCGTTCACGCGCCCAAGATCGTGTCGGTCTCGGTGGACCACGGCCGTAACCATGCGACCGGCGACGCGAACGGGCCGGACGGCGAGGTGATGCTCGATATCGAGGTCGCGGGCGCGGTCGCCCCCGAGGCCACGATCGTCGTCTACTACGCGCCGAACACGGATGCCGGCTTCCTCGACGCCATCACCACCGCCATCCATGACCGGCATCATTCGCCGTCCGTCATCTCGATCAGTTGGGGAGGACCGGAATCCGCCTGGACCCAGCAGTCGCTGACCGCCTTCGACCAGGCCTTCCAGGATGCCGCCGCGATGGGCGTCACGGTCTGTGTCGCCTCGGGCGACAACGGCTCGGGCGACGGCGTCGGCGACGGTGCCGACCATGTCGATTTCCCGGCATCGAGCCCGCATGCACTCGCCTGCGGCGGCACCAGCCTGCGCGGCAGCGGCACCGCGATCGCCAGCGAGACCGTCTGGAACGACGGCGCCGGCGGCGGCGCCACGGGCGGCGGCATCAGCGCCGCCTTCCCGGCGCCGAGCTGGCAGGAGGGCCTCTCGGTGAGGCGGGCGTCCGGCAGCACGGCACCGCTCTCCGGCCGCGGGGTGCCGGACGTGGCCGGTGACGCCGATCCCGAAACGGGCTACCAAGTCAGGGGCGACGGCACCGACACGGTGATCGGCGGAACCAGTGCCGTAGCACCCCTCTGGGCGGGGCTCGTCGCGAGGATCAACGCAGCCCGCAGCAACGGCACGGTCGGCTTCATCAATCCGACCCTCTACGTCAATCCGGCGATGCTCAACGACATCACCTCTGGCAATAATGGAAGCTTCGCGGCGGCGACCGGATGGGACGCCTGCACCGGGCTCGGCTCGCCCAACGGCACGACGCTCGGCCGCTTCCTCGGCTGATCGTCACGCCGCGAGCCGAGCATCCTGCAAACCGACACGGGGGAAAGCGACATGACCAAGCAAAGCAATGTCTACACCGGGACCGTCACCAAGGTCGTGCACGGCGAGACCGAGAAGATCGTGACCATCTCCCTGGACCACGGAGAGGGGATCGAGCTGACCGTCTCCTTCACCCCGGTGCCGTCGACCGGCCAGCACCCTGCCGACGCGGTAGCACAGCCCGCGACCGCACAGCCCGACTGCGCTCAGGAAGGCAGCAAGGTCAAGGTCGTCGTCCCCGTACCGGCTGCCTTCCTGATCCCGGGCAACTGACGTCGGGTCGCGGGTTACTCAATTCCGATCCTGTTCGGCCGCCTTCAGGCCGCCGGACCGGCGGGCGGCGGCGTCGTCTTCCCCGCAGACGACGCCGTCGTTTCCGTTTCACCCAACAGCTTCTGTACGCGCTGGGCGAGAGCCGCCGCCTCCGGCTCCGACAAAGCCCTGCCGGCCTCCAGGAGATGGGCCAGCCTCACCGGCGGGAGGCCCGCCTCCATCGCTCGCTCGAGCTCGTCATGGACGCGCTGCTCGGTCGGCTGGCGCGTCTCGCCGGCAGCGGCCAAGCCCGCCTCGACGAACCCGGCAAGATGGGCAGCATCCTCGAAGTAGCCTGCATTGGCGGCGATCAGCGCCCATTGCTGGAGGCTGGCGCGCAGGATGTAGCCGCCGGTCGGGCGGACGACCTGCAGCGCCTCGGCCGCGACGTCCCGGGCCTCGTCGACCCGGCCGGCGACGATCCGATAGGTGGCGAGGTTGACCAGCGCCCAGGCGAGATCCTCCTGACGGCTGCTGGTGCGCAGGTGATGCACAACCGTCGCCGCCCGCTCGGCGGCCTCCTCGTACTGGCCGAGGTTGAATTCCGCCTCGGCGAGATTGACCAGCGCGACGATCTCGCGGTCCCGCGCCCCCGACCGCCGCGTGAACTGGAGCATCTCCTCGAACATGTCGCGGGCGGCCGCCATGTTGCCGGTCAGCCCGGCCAGCACGCCAAGGCAGTTGAGCGCGTTGAAAAGCGATTTGCGGCGGCCCGACGGCTCCAGCAGCGTGCGCGCCTCGCCGAGGATGCGCGCCGCCTCCGCGGACTCGCCGAGGATCATCCGGATGGCGCCGACCAGCGAGAGCACGCCGCCAAGCCCCGCCGTGTCGCCCGTCTCGCGGTAGATCGCCGCGGCCCGGTCGAGGAGGGCCAACGCCTTCCGGCGGTCGGACCATTGCCAGAGATTGCCGGCCTGCCGCAGCAGCCGGGCGGCGAGCGCCGGCGGCGTATCGCCGCCGATCGCAGCCTCGGCCCGCTCGAGATAACGGCGTCCCTGGGCGGCGAGAGAGAGCTTGTCCCACAGAAGCGCCGCGGATCCTGACAGCGAGACCGCCAACGTCTCCGCACCGGGCTTCGCGAGCGCCCAATCGAGCGCTGCAGCGACGTTGTCGAGCTCGACGGCGTGGCGCTGCAGCCAGACCGCATCGTCGACACCCTCCCAGGTCTCATAAGCCGCATCGAAGAGGCGGTCGAAATAGGCGGCGTGGCGCGCGGCGAGGGCGGGATGTTCCCCATGCGCCGCCAGCTGCTCCAGCGCGTAGAGGCGGAGCGTCTCGAGGAGGCGGTAGCGCGGGCGGTCGCCCGGCTCGGCCACGACCATCGACTTGTCGATAAGCCGGCCCAGCGCATCGACGACCTCCCACTCCTCCGCCGGCCGTTCCGCGACGATCGACGCGGCGGCCTCCGCCGAGAACCCGCCGGTGAAGATTCCGAGACGCCGGAACACGGCACGATCGCCCGGATCGAGCAGGTCGTGGCTCCAGGCGACCGTATCGCGCAACGTGCGATGCCGTATCTCGGCCGTCCGGGCGCCGGTCGTCAGTACCCGGAACCGTTCGCCCAGGCGATCGCGCACGCCTTCGATGCCGAGCATCGGCACACGCGCCGCCGCCATCTCGAGGGCGAGCGGGATGCCGTCGAGGCTGCGGCAGATCTCGGCCACCGCCGCCGTGTTGTCGGGGCCCAGCCTGAACCGCCGGTCGATCGCCTCGACCCGGCGGAGGAAGAGGGCCACCGCGCCGAAGGGACGGATGTCGTCGACGCCTCGCGGCGGCAGTGCCAGCGGATCGAGCCGGTACACCGTCTCGGCCTCGATCCGGAGCGGCTCCTGGCTGGTCACAACGATCGACAGATTGGCGGAGCGCCGCAGCAGCGCCGCCGCCAGCGAAGCAACGCCGCCCACGACATGCTCGCAATTGTCGAAGAGCAGCAGGGTCGGCGGCCCTTCGAGGCCGGCTGCAATCGCATCGGCCGGAAGGGTCTGGTCTTTCAACCGCAAGCCCAGCGCCGCGATCACGGCGCCTTCGACCATCGAGACATCAGTGCGGGGCGCGAAATCGATGAACCTGACTCCGCCCGGATAGAACGTCCCCCTGGCGTGCCCGAGCGCGACGGCGATCCTGGTCTTGCCGATGCCGCTGGGGCCGGCAATCGTCAGCAGGCGCGTCTCTCCAAGCAGCCGCTGCAGATCCTCGAGCTCGGCGTCGCGTCCGACCAGCGGCGTCGCGCCCAGCGGCAGGCTCGCCTCGGGCGGCGGCGCCCGCACGGACGCCTGCGGCTCCTTCGGCACGTCCGCAGAAAGCGTCTCGATCTCGCCGCCGAACCGGTAGCCGCGGCCCGGCACGGTCTGGATCAGCGCCTGGTGAGGCCCCAGCGCGCGGCGGAGCGTCGCCACCTGCACCGCAAGATTGTTCTCCTCGACGACAACCCCCGGCCAGACGATGTCCAGGAGCTCGTGCTTCGAGAGCACGGCGCCGGGCCGCTCCGTAAGGGCGAGCAGCAGGTCGAAGGCCCGGCCGCCGAGTGCGACGGGACCCTCCTCCGACGTCAGCTCGCGACGTCGTCGAGACAGCCGAAATGGCCCGAATCGGAAATCGTCATCGATCCCGGCCATGCAATCCCCGCATCGGCCCATCCCACCGCTGTGCGCCGGAGTCATGATTAAAGGCGCAACGCCCGGCGAATTCAATCTCTCCCCGGGAGGCGGCGGCGCGCTCAGGCCGGCCGGGTCTTCACTCGGCCACGCGCGTCGCCGCCAGGATCCCGCCGTCATCGGCCTGCACCAGCACCGCTGCGTGCTCACCCGGCGGGCGGGCGAACCGACCGGTGAAGGCAGCGCCGGTCCAGCGCCCGGCGGCAGAGATCCCGCGGACGCTGTTGGCGTCGACCAGCGAGCGGCCGCCGTTCTCGCCGCCCTTGACCTCGGTCCGGTGAAGCGCGTCGTAGCCGACCACCCAGATGGTCCCGGCACCCGCGCCGCTGCTGAGCGTGACCCGAATCGCGCCGCCGTCGCCCACGGCGTCAAGGGAGGCCGCCGGGGAGCGGCCCGCAGCACGGCGGATCGCGCCCAGCACCGCATGCCGGTCGGATCCGATCGCCGATTCGCGGCCGCCGATGACCGCTTCCGGCGTGTAGACCTCGCCGTCGGGCAGCAGCGAGGCGTAACGCTTCTGCCGCGCGGTCGCTTCGGGCAGCGCGAAGGGATCGCGCCACCCCGCACCGTCCCAGTACGTCACATGGAAGGCCAGCGGCAGGATCTCGGGATGGTCCTGCGCCAGTTCGCCCAAGAGCGCATCCGCGGGCGGGCAAGAGGAGCAGCTCTCCGAGGTGAACAGTTCGAGCACCACCGGCTGGTCGGCCGCGGCCGAATCCGACAAGAGCGCCACGGCCACCGCCAGCCCGATCGACCTCGCACGCATCGCAACCCTCCGCAGCTCATCCTCGATGCGGGTGGTGCACCTTCGCGACGGTGCCGTCAAATCACCCTTCATATGTTATTAATATAATTAAAATCTTCAACGATGGATCGTCGATAAATCGCCTTATGCGGTATACTTGGCAACTGGTGGGTCGCGAATGACTGGCTCTCTTGGTCGTTCCCGACGCGTCTGACAGGAGCTTCCTGTGACGCCGATGCCAAGGTTCGAGGACGCCGACAGCGTGGTGCCGATGCGACGAGCGGGCACCCGCTTCCTGATTGTAGTCGCCCTGTTCGTCGCCCTGCAGCTCGGCCTGCTCGCCATCGCCGGCGCTGCCATGCGTCCGGCCATCGGATCGACCGAAATCTGGCTCGCCGTCGCGAGCCTGGTCCTGTGGCTGGCCGGCATCGGCCTCGCCTGGGGCAGCGTCCGCAAAGCGGTCGCCGCCGAGGCCGCCGCGCATGCCAGCGAGCATCGCTTCCGGGCCTTCGCCGAGGCCGCCTCGGACTGGTTCTGGGAGACTACGCCCGATCTCCGTATCTCCTACTTGTCCGAACGATTTGAGGAAGCGACCGGCGTTGCGCCGGAGCTGCTGATCGGACGGCGCCTCACCGCGATCGGCCTGCGCGTCGGCGAAGCCGGGGGCGAGGACTCCGATTGCATCGAGAAGCGGCAGCCTTACAAACGGATTCGCCGGTTCTATCCGTTGCCCGACGGCAGCGAGCAGTGCTGGATGCTGAGCGGCCTGCCCATCCTCTCGGCCGACGGGCTGTTCCTCGGCTATCGCGGGACCGGCACGAACGTCAGCGCGGAAATCGCCGCGCAACTGGCGCTTGAGGCGGCGAAGGCCGAGGCCGAATCGGCGAGCCGCGCCAAGACCGAGTTCCTCGCCCATATCAGCCACGAGTTCCGCACGCCGCTGAACGCCATCATGGGGTTCTCCGAGCTGATCCGGGACGCACAATTCGGACCGGTCTCCGCACGCTATGCCGGATATGCCGACGACATCCACAACTCGGGGCAGCACCTGCTGGCGCTGGTGACCGACATGCTCGATCTCAGCAAGATCGAGGCAGGCCACGGGACGCTCGACGAGGAGGAGCTGGAGGTCGGGCGGGTCGTCGCCAGCGTCGCCAGCCTGATGCGGGAACGCCTGATGTCGGCAAGCCTGACCTGGACCGTCGATGTCGCCGAGTCGCTGCCCAACGTGCGCGCCGACGAGCGCCGATTGAAGCAGATGCTGATCAATCTCATGGCCAATGCGGTGAAGTTCACGCCGGCAGGCGGGCATGTCCTGATGCGGGCCTGGCTCACCGTAGACGGGGGTTTGGGGCTGCAGGTGCGCGACAACGGGATCGGCATCGCACCACATCACCTCGCGACTGCGCTGGCTCCGTACGGCCAGATCGACAACTCGCTGAGCCGGCGCCTGCCGGGCACGGGGCTCGGCCTCAGCCTGACCAAGGCCATGGCCGAGCTGCATGGCGGCAGCCTGACGCTCGAAAGCGCCGAGGGCAGCGGCACCACCGTCACCATCCTGCTGCCGCCGGAGCGGGTGCTGCACGGCGATTCCGGAAGCAACGGCGGCCCCGCATCGATCCAGGCCGCCACGAGTGCCTGAGAATGAGCGACCGAACGGCGGCGCTCATCTCTTCCGGCCCGGTGAATTCAGCCGGTGCCCGGATGAAATAGGTATTGTGTCCCCGTATTTGCCCGTATTTGGTCCAATCCGGCGATTGCCGGGGCGGACGCGCGTTGATAATCTTTTGGCGTTGGGGTTGCTCGGCCGCCGGACGTCAAGAAATCGGGGCGAGGCTGGTGACAGGCCTCGACTTTCCCGTCCTTCCGGTGCCATCGGTCGTGCCATGAAGTCGCTTTTCCGTTCCCTGTTCATCATGGCGCTGTTCGCGGCGGGTATCGCACGTGCCGATGACCAACCCGCCGGGCGCACGATCGGCGTGTTCGGCGATTCGCTCGGCTACGGCGTGTGGAGCGGTCTCTACACGGTCGAGAAGAAGCATCCGGAAGACAAGCTGATCCGCTACGCCAAGGTCGGCGCGGGGCTGACGCGGCCGGACTATACGACATGGTTTACCGAATTCGCGGCATCGCTCGACAAGGACCACATCTCGCACGCCGTCTTCATGGTCGGGGCCAACGACCAGGAAAGCATCCGTGACGACAATCACCACGGATACCTGTTCCAGAGCGACGGCTGGAAGAAGACGTACGCGCAGCGCATCGACACGATCCTCGGCGAGTTCGCCAAGCGCCATATCATTGTGGTCTGGGTGGGGCTGCCGATCCTGCGCAAGGAGGATCTCAACTCGGGCGCCGGGCTGTTGAACGGGCTCTTCCAGGACGAGGTCCAGCACAGCGGCGCCACCTACCTCTCGCTCGCCGACTCCTTCAAGGGGCCGGACGGCGGCTACGCCGCCTACCTGCCCGACGCCAACGGGCACCAGCGCCAGGTGCGGGCGGATGACGGCATCCATTTCACCGGCTACGGCTACGAGCTTCTGGCGGAGAAGGTCTACGACGCGATGCGGGACGCCGCCGCGCCGAAGGCCGCCGAGTCCCAGGCGGCAGTGCCATAGCCGGCGCCGTGCCCGCCCTGCGCCGCGCCTGCCGAATCGGCCCGCTCGCCGCGGCGGTGCTGGCCGCCTTCGGCTGTACGGAAGCGCCGGGCGCGGCCCAGCCTGCGTCGCCGCCGACCTCGCTGTCACTCGAGCAGGAAGCAGCACTCGGCCGCTCGCCCGTCGAGCTCAAGAACTTCTACCGCGATCTTCAGAAGCTCGAGGCACGTCAGCTCGACCACGTCCATATCCTGCAGCTGGGCGACAGCCACACGGCCGGCGACGTGCTCACCGGCCATCTGCGCGAGCTGTTTCAACAGCGCTTCGGCGATGCCGGGCGCGGGCTGATGCCGCCCGGCCTCGCCTTCGAAGGACTGCGCCAGGTCGAGGTCAAGGTCAGCCAGACCGGGCGCTGGCAGATCGACAACAGCCTGACCAAGCCGGAGGGCGGGCCCTACGGCCTCACCGGCTTCACGGCGCGGAACCTCGCGGCCGGCGCCACGATGGCGGTGCAGTCGACCGACCCCAACGGGTTCGACATCGCCGTCGTCGACTATCTGCAACGGCCCGGCGGCGGCACGTTCGACGTCCTGCTCGACGGCAAACCGACCGGCCGAGCCGCTACGGCGGCCGCGTCGATCCGGCCGCAGCATCTCATCATGGCGGCGCCGACGGGCACGACCGAGCTCACCGTCGTCGCCAAGACGCCGGGGGTCGCCATCACCGGCTGGGCCATCGAGCGCCGCAGCCGCGGCGTGCTCTACGAGAGCCAGGGCGTCGTCTCGTCCACAGCCGGCCTCTTCCGGCATTGGTCGCCCGATATCGTGAGGCGCGACATCCAGGGTATCCAGCCGGCGCTGATCGTCCTGGCCTACGGCACCAACGAGGGCTTCGCGCCGGAATTCGACGCGCAGGCCTACGCAGCCACCTTTGCCGAGCTGCTGAGCGAGCTCAGGCGCGCGGCGCCGCAGGCGTCGATCCTGATCATCGCGCCGCCGGACGGACAGCGGGTCGATCCCGGCTGCCCGAATCGCCGGACCGACGCGATGGAATGCCAGTGGTCCACGCCTTCGGCGCTGGCCACGGTCCGCATGATCCAGCGCAACGCGGCGATCGCCAATGGTTGCGCCTACTGGGACTGGTCGACCCTGATGGCGGGGCCGGGCGGGATCGATCGCTGGGCCCGGCTCGATCCGCCGCTCGCCCGCCAGGACCATGTCCACTTCACGCTCGACGGCT
>DATGFU010000514.1:0-10309 GCA_035308865.1 Allostellaceae bacterium
GCCGGCGATGCCGGCATTGTTGCACAGTACGTGGACCTTGCCGCAGAGCCGCACCGTTTCGTCCGCCGCTGCGCGCATCTGCTCGCGGTCGGCGACGTCGAGGCGGATGAAATGAACCGCGTTCGAGCCGGCCAGCATCGCCCGGACCTCGCCGAGCCGCGTCTCGCTGACATCGGCGATGACCACGGTCATCCCCTCGGCGAGGAAGCTCCGGGCGATGCCGAGCCCGATCCCGCTGCCGCCGCCGGTGACGAAGGCGATTTTTCCCGTCAGTTTGCGCATGTTGAGCCCTCAATCATCGCGCGGCGGAGGGTAGTCGGGATCGGGTGGGGAATTCCATGGCGGTCTCCCAGAGCTCAGGGCTCCGAATCCAGGTTAGCGCTCGGTTACTTTTATCGTCATGGCCGGGCTTGTCCCGGCCATCCACGTCGCGCCGATACGTTGGCTTCGATGGCCGGAGGCAGCTGCCCGACGTGGATCCCCGGGACAAGCCCGGGGATGACGATCGAAAGTAACCGATCATTAACCCGAGTTCGGAGCCCTGTCCCAGAAATCGCTGCATCGCTGGAGGTTGAGCCGGGACGGATCGTCGTGTAATCCGGCTCCTTGTCGCCGAGCATGTCCGATGAGGCGCGTCTCCGTTGATAGAGCGGAATTCCATGATCGTGCCCGGAAATACCGATCGTTCGCCTGCCGCGCCGCAGCCCGTGGGTGCTCCGCTGACCCGCGCCGCGATCTTTCTGGTCGTCACGGTCAATCCGGGTGAGGCAGCCGAGGCCGCGGTGCGGACGCTGTGCGCAGACCTGGCCGGCCTGTTGCGCTCGGTCGGGTTTCGCGAGCCCGACGAGCATCTGTCCTGCATCATGGGGTTCGGATCGGATGCATGGGATCGCCTGTTCGGCGCGCCGCGGCCGGCCGAGCTGCATCCGTTCCGGGAAATCGTCGCCGGCCCACGCCGCGCGGTCGCCGCGCCGGGCGACCTGCTGTTCCATATCCGTGCCGAGCGGACGGATCTGTGCTTCGAGCTGGCGACCCAGATCATGACGCGGCTGGGCGACGCCGTCACGACGGCGGACGAGGTGCATGGCTTCCGCTATTTCGACGCCCGCGACCTGCTGGGCTTCGTCGACGGCTCGGAGAATCCGAGCGGTGCGCCGGCGCTCGACGCCACGCTGATCGGTGGGGAAGACGCCGCCTTCGCCGGCGGCAGCTATGTCATCGTGCAGAAATACCTGCACGACATCGCCGGTTGGAACGCGCTGCCGACCGAAACGCAGGAGCGCATCATCGGCCGTACCAAGCTGGCCAATATCGAGCTGGACGACGCGGTCAAGCCGAGCTGCGCGCACAACGCCCTGACCCAGATCGTGGAGAACGGCCGGGAGGTCAAGATTCTGCGCGACAACATGCCGTTCGGCCAGGCCGGGCGCGGCGAGTTCGGCACCTATTTCATCGGCTACAGCCGGTCGCCGCGGACGATCGAGCAGATGCTGGTCAACATGTTCGTCGGCAACCCGCCCGGCAATTACGACCGGCTGCTCGATTTCAGCACCGCCGTGACGGGCAACCTGTTTTTCGTGCCCACGGCGACCTTCCTGGATGATGTAACCGCCGGCCAATCCACGAGTTTATCGCCGACACAGGCCGATCCGCCCGTTCATGACGGCTCGCTCGGCATCGGCTCGCTCAAAGGAGAACCCTCACGATGAACAACCTGCATCGCGAACTATCCCCGATCTCCGCCGCGGCCTGGGAAGAGATCGAGGAGGAGGCGTCGCGGACCCTGAAGCGCTATCTCGCCGGGCGGCGGGTCGTCGATGTCGAGGGACCGGCCGGCAGTGCATTGGCCGCGGTGGGCACCGGACACCAGAAGACGATCGCCGCCCCGGGCGACGGCATTCTGGCCCGCCAGCGCGAAGTGATGGCCCTGGTCGAGCTGCGCGTCCCGTTCGTGCTGGATCGCGACGCGATCGACGACGTTGAACGGGGCTCGAACGATTCGGACTGGCAACCGGTGAAGGACGCCGCGCGGCAGATCGCCTTCGCCGAGGACGGCGCCATCTTCGACGGCTACGACGCTGCCGGCATCCAGGGCATCCGGCAAGGCACGAGCAACCCGGTCATGACGCTGCCCGCCGACGTCCGCGACTATCCCAATGCGATCGCCGAGGCGCTGAACCAGCTGCGCCTCGTCGGCGTGGATGGCCCCTATTGCGTGGTCCTGGGCGCCGATTCCTACACCGCCCTGCAGGAAAGCAGCGACGAGGGCTATCCGATCCTGGCCCATATCAAGCGTCTCATCGACAGCGACATCGTCTGGGCGCCCGCCGTGTCGGGGGCATTCGTCCTCAGCACCCGCGGCGGGGATTTCGCGCTCCATATCGGCCAGGACATCTCGATCGGCTACGCCAGCCATACCGAGACGAAGGTCACGCTGTACCTGCAGGGGAGCTTCACCTTCCAGCTGCTGACGACCGAGGCCGCCGTGGCGCTGTCACAAGCGAGCGCGGGTCAGCCGGCCTGAGGGCGGACGAAATCCATCTCCGGGACACGAGCCGGCCGACATCACGCTACGGCGCTGATCGGTTTCGCGCGCTCGATCCGCTCGCGCTCGCGGGGGCTGTTCATCGCATCCCAGAGATCGCTGCGCCGCTGCACATTGAGCCAGAAATCGGGGCTGTTGCCGAACACGCGCGCCAGTATCAGCGCGGTCGCGGCGGTCGCGGCGGTCACGGTCCGGCGGTCGTTGCACAACTCGTTGACATGCTTGCGCTGAACCCCCATCGCCTCGGCGAGCGCGGCCTGGGTCAGCCCCATCGGCCGCATGAACTCCTCGACGAGGATTTCGCCGACCGTCGCCGGCTTGCGCTTCGTCAACAGCGTGGTTCGCCTCATCTGTAGCCGTAATCATCGAGATAGATGGCTTTAGCCTCGCCGCGGCTTCCATCCCAACGGAAGATCAGCCGCCACTGGTCTTTGACATCATTCGACCTGATATAGCCTGTTTTAACCGAATTAAAACCTGCTATATCAGGTCAAAAGGAGTCCTCTTGCCTAAAGCCTCTCGCGCGACCAAAGCCCTGCCGCCGACGACCGTGAAGGCCATCGAGCTGCTTGGCCGGGATATTGCCACCGCCAGGACCAAGCGTCGCGTCTCGCAACGCCTGCTCGCCGAACGAATGATGGTCAGCCTCGATACAGTCCAGCGGCTGGAGCGCGGTGACCCGGGCATCAGTCTCGGTGTCGTCGCGACGGCACTTTGGGCGCTTGGCCTTGTCGATCGCCTGGCCGCTTTGGCCTCGCCCGATGCGGACACCGTTGGCAAAACCGAGGAGATCAAGCGGCTGCCTCGTCGCGTGCGGATGCCCAAGCCCGACCCTTCCCTCGATTTCTAGACCATGCGCAACCGAACGACCTTCGTTTACGTCCACCTAGCGGACGGGCCTGTTCCGGCCGGGCGCCTCGAGATGGTCGAGGACGGACGGAACAGCCACGCGATCTTTCAATACGGCGCCCGCTATCTGCGCCGGGCGGACCGCGTCGCCGTCGATCCGGCCGCCTTGCCGCTGCCGGATCCCGACGCGGCGCCTCAGGCCTTCCGTTCGGCCGAGGGCTTCGCGCTCTTCAACGGCATTCGCGACGCGGCGCCGGATGGATGGGGCCGCTATCTGATGCAGAAGGCGGCGGGGACCGAGACGCTCGATGAGCTCGACTATCTGATCGCATCGGGCGACCACCGCGTCGGGGCCCTGGCTTTCGGCCCCGATGCCGAAGGCGGACCGAAACGAATGACGCCTTGGGGCGACGACACCGTGCCGGGCGAGCATCTCGATCTTGCCGCGTTGGCCGAGGCAGCGGAGAAGGCTCAATCCGTCGATCGCCTCGATCCCGATCTTCGCCGCTTTCTCGAAGCCGGGTCGTCACTCGGTGGCGCGCGTCCGAAAGCTGCCACCGATCGCAATGGCGAGCCCTGGATCGCGAAATTCTCGGCCGCGACCGACCTCTATCCGGTCTGCCGGACCGAGTTCGGCGTCATGCGCCTGGCAACGATATGCGGATTGGACGTGCCGCCGGTCGATCTCACCACGCTGCTTGGCCATGACATCTATCTCATCCGGCGGTTCGATCGCGCCGCCGCCGGAAACAGATTGCGGCGCATCCCTTTCGCGTCGGCGCTGACGATGCTCGAAGCCCAGGAAATCGCCGCCTATCATTATTCGTATCATGATCTCGCGGACATCCTGCGCCGCTTCGGCTCGGAGCCGCGCCGCGACCTTCGCGAGCTCTTTCGGCGGCTCGGATTCAATGTTCTCGTCGGCAACGACGACGATCACCTCCGCAATCACGCCTTTCTGTTCGATGGTCGCGGCTGGCGCCTGTCACCGCTCTATGATGTCGTGCCCAAGCCTCGTGCCGGCTCGGATTGGCGCCTCATCCTGAATGCCGGTGATCGTGGGCATGAGGCCACGCTCGCCAATGCGCTGACCGGCGCCGCAGCGTTCGGATTGAAGCCGGACGAGGCAGCTGCTCTGCTCGAAGAGCTTCGCGTAGCAGTCGCAGCGGGCTGGCGAGCTGCGCTGAAAGCGGCGGGACTTGGAGAGAGCGACCTCGAACGGCTCGCGCCTTGCTTTGCGGAAAGCATCAAGGAGAGCTGGCGATGAGCAGCGCTCCAGTCTGGCAGCTCTCTTTTGGTTACAACTCGTCCACCCGCCTCCTCAGAAACCCTTCCCACGACGTCGCCGGCCTTCCCGTCACCCGCTCGACCGTGTCGAACGTGTCCGCGATCTCCGGCGCCCCCCCTTCATTGACCGCGTCGACGTAATCCACCAGCGCCCGCGCGTATTCGGGCTCCCGCCCCTGCTTGAGGAGCCGGTCCATCATCACCTCCATCGGCGTGCGGCCGACCGAATGCGGGCGGCCGGTCAGATTCGTCAGCAGCGCTGCGATTTCGGTCACGCTCGCGGCCTCCGCGGCGAGGTTGTAAGCCTGCCCGACGTGGGCCTGCGGCGCGCGCAGCACGGCGGCGGCGACGGCGGCGATGTCCTCGCTGGCGATCCACGAGACCGGCCGCTCGATGCGGTTGTAGATCACGCCGGTCTGCGGATCGCGCTGCTGCAGCACATTGTCCATGAAGTAGTTGGGCCGCAGATGCGTCCAGGCGAGGCCGGAGCGCTCGGCATAGGCCTCCACCAGGAAGTTCCAGCCGATGATCGGCCAGGGCGTGTCGGGCCGGCCGTAGGCGCCGAGCGTCACGATCGCGCGCACACGCACGCGCCGCGCGGCATCGATCACCTGCTTGCCCATCATCATCTGCTTCAGCGTGTAGGGGCGCAGCAGGAAGACCGTGTCGATGTCGGCGAGCGCGGCGTCGAAGCCCTGCCAGTCGTCGAGGTCGAAATCGGCGGCGGCGAGCCCGGCCTGCGCGACGCGCTCGCGCGCCGCCGGGGAGCGCGCGCCCACCGTCACGCGCAGGCTTCCGGCCGCGTGGTCGGGCGCCAGTTCCGCCATCAGCGCCTTGCCGACATGGCCCGTCGCCCCGATGAGAAAGACCGACTGCGCCATCCTCCTTCCGCCTCTATAGTTGCCGCGAAACCATACGCTTGCACGAGGTTCGCATGCAAACCTTCGAGGGCAGGACGGTCGTGGTCACCGCGGCCGCGAGCGGGATCGGGCGGGCGGCGGCGCTCGCCTTCGCGCGGGCCCGGGGCGATCTCGTGCTCGCTGATATCGACGCGGCAGGCGGCAGCGGTCTCGCGCGCGAGATCGAGGCGGGCGGTGGGCGCGCCGTGTTCGTCCGTGCCGACGTGACGGTGCCCGAGGAGTGCGTCGAAATGGTCGCCGTCGCGCGGCGCCGCTTCGGCCGGCTCGACGCGGCCTTTAACAATGTCGGCGCGGCCGATTACGATGCGACGCGGCTGATCGCCGACCAGCCGGTCGAGGTGTGGCGGCGGACCATCGAGCTCTGCCTCTCCAGCATGTTCTACTGCCTCAAGGCGGAGCTGCCGGCGCTGCTGGAGAGCGGCGGCGGCGCCATCGTGAACACGGCCTCGGCGGCGGGGCTCATCAGCTTCCCGCATTCGCCGGCCTATGTGGCGGCGAAGCACGGCGTCATCGGGCTGACCAAGGCGGTGTGCAACGAGTATGCGGCGAAGGGGATCCGCTGCAACGCGGTGGCGCCGGGCTTCACCGAGACGCCGGCCTTCGCCGCGACGATATCGGCCGATCCGGCGCTCCGCGCGGGGCTGGAAGGGGCGATCCCGGCCATGCGCCTCGGCCAGCCGGACGAGATCGCCGAGGCCGTCCTCTGGCTCGCCTCCCCCGCCGCCTCCTACGTCAACGGCGCCTGCCTAGCGATCGACGGCGGGTACGTGGTGCGGTGAGGTGAGGGTGATCGAACACCCCTCCCCCTGACCCCCTCCCGCAAGGGGAGGGGGAATGAGGAAGTTCCCCCTCCCCTTGCGGGAGGGGGTCAGGGGGAGGGGGCCGCCTCGTCGTATTCGCGCCGCAGCCGGGCGACGAGCTCCGCCACGCTGGGAATGTCGTCGATCAGGCCCACCCCGTGGCCGGCGCTCCACACGTCGCGCCAGGCCTTGATGCCGTCGGGGAGGGCCGCCTGGAAGACGCCGGTCGGCGGCGGCAGGTTCTCGGGATCGAGCCGGCGCGCCGTGATCGAGCCGCGCATGAAATTGGCGGCGAGGCCCGAGATCCGGTCGGTCGTCATCACGTCGCGCGTCTGTTGCGACAGCAGCAGCGCCTTGTACTCGGGCGCCACCTGCGCCTCCTGCGTCGCGATGAAGCGCGTGCCCATGTAGGCGAGATCGGCGCCCAGCACCTGCGCGGCGCGGATCGAGCGTCCGTCGGTGATGGCGCCGGCGAGCACGACGAGGCCCGGGAAGAACCGCCGGATCTGCGGCAGCAGCGCGAAGGGGCTGAGATAACCGGTATGGCCGCCCGCCCCGGCGCAAAGCGCGATCAGCCCGTCGACGCCGGCATCCGCTGCCTTGCGCGCGAACTCGACGGAGGTGACGTCGTGGATGACCTTGCCGCCATAGGCATGGGCGGCCTCGACGATCTCCCGCGGGTTGCCGTTCATCGAGATGATCAGCGGCACTTTATGGCGCACGCAGATCTCGAGATCGGCGTCGAAGCGCGTATGCGTCGGCCGGCGGACCGGCAGGTTGACCGCATAGGGTGCGATCGGCGCCTGCGGATCAGCCTGCCGCGCCGCCGCCAGCTCGCAATCGATCCGCTCGATCCAGGACTCGAACTCCTCGGGCGTCCGCGCGTTGCGGCAGTTGAACGATCCGACCACTCCGGCCTTGCACGCCGCGATTGTCAGGATCGGCTCGGACACGAGAAACATAGGCGCGCATATGACGGGCAGCGCCAGCCGGCCGAACAGCTCGTCCATTATGTGTCGCCCCTGTAGCCGAGGCCGCGGGCGAAGACCGCGACCGAGAAGTCCAGCCGTGCCTCCATCCGTTCCGGCGTCTCGCGGCCCATGCCGATCAGCGCCAGGTGGCGGGCATGCGAGGCGAACGAGCCGCAGAACGCCTCCGCCGCCAGCAGCGGATCGGCCGGCTCGATGACCCCCGCCGCCATCTGCGCCTGCAGGTAGTGGGCGATATGGTCGGTCAGGACCGGAACGGCGTGGGCGGCGCGGAGCGCGTAGGTCAGCCGGGCGAGATCGGGGAACTCACGGAACTCGCCGAGCGTGATCCGCAGCAGCGCCAGGTTCTCCGGATCGAGGGCGAGGTTCATGAAATGCCGGCCGAACTCGCGCAGCGTCGCGATGAAGCCGGCGCCCGTCCGCATCACCAGCACCGGCGCCGTCAGCCGCAGATAGGCCGCCTGGACGACGTCGCTGAACAGCTGCTCCTTGCTGCCGAACTGGTTGTAGACGGTCTGCCGCGCCACCCCGGCCGCCTTGGCGATCGCCGCGAGGCTGACGCGGAACCCGTCGCGCAGGAAGACCGTCCGCGCCGCCTTCAGGATCGCCTCGCGCGTTGGATCGGCCGCCGCGGCCGCGGGCGCTGCTGGATGATTCCGCTCGCGCCATCGGTAGTAGCTGGGGATCGAGACGCTGGCGGCGCGGCAGGCTTCCGCCACCGGCCGTCCGGCTGCCAGCTCGGCAGCGACGCGGGCGAGCGAGGCCGAGATCTCGCGCGGGCTCCGCCGCTTCCACGCGCGCGGCTTCTGGCGCCGTCCGTCGCGCCGCGGCTTCGGCAAAGGCTCGGCCGTGCTTCTCATTTCACCTCCAGTCCTGACCATTCATTCTCATTACTGCGGGTACGTCAAGCCTTTGTGGAGGAAGATATATCGCCGATTACATGCACTTGCGTAATTTGTTCGCTAGCGTATTGACCATGATATCATTGGGCAGTACAGTCCAATCAACAAGAATCTGCTGCTTCATGACGGAGGATGCTGAAGATGAGCCTCACCGCAGAGATCGATACCGGCGCGTCGTTCGGCTGCCGGCCGGAGAAGGTCATCGAGCTCTCCATGGAGCAGATGTACGCGATCCCGCTGGAGGAGCAGAAGGCGATCCAGCTGGAAGGCGCCCGCCTCCGCTTCGACACGCTGGTGAGCGCCATTCCCGTGCTGACCCGGCTGGCCGCCGAGCAGGAGATCACGCGGATCCGCACGCTCGACGATCTCGGGCCGCTGCTGGTCCCGCATTCGGCACTGAAATCCTACCCGATGTCTTATCTGGAGAAGAGCCGCTTCGACCGGCTGACCCAGTGGCTCGATGGGTTCACCACCCACGATCTCTCCGGCCTCGACATGTCGGGGATCGAGTCGATCGACGACTGGCTCGACGTGCTGGACAAGCAATCCGAAGTGCGGGTGCTCCATTCGACCGGGACCAGCGGCAAGCTCTCCTTCGTGCCGCGCGGCACCACCGAGATGAAGATCATGGTGACCGGCTGGCGCCGCAAGTTCGACCGGTTCCGCGACGAGCCGCCGCGCATGGGAGCGCCGGTCGAGAAGGCGCCGACGATCTTCGTCCAGTACCGCAAGGGCGGCATGGCCCAGCACCGCCTGCTCGACTACATCGAGGAGTATCTCTACCACGGCGATGCGAGCCAGATCGTCACCACGAATCCGACGCGCTTCAGCGCCGATGCGGCCTCGATCGGCGGCCGGCTGCGCGTCGCCCAGGCGCGCGGAGAGCTCGGCTCGATCCAGATCTCGCCCAAGCTCATGGAGCGGCGCGACGCGTTCCTGGCCGAGCAGGCAAAGGCCGGCCATTACATGGATGCGTTCCTCAACGACGTGAACACGCGGTTCCGCGGCAAGCCGGTCGCGATCATGGCCCATATCCCGATGTTGTTTAACGTCGCGACCGAGGGGCTGAAGCGCGGCATCGAGGGCGTCTTCGCGCGCGACAGCTTCATCATGGCGGGCGGCGGGTTCAAAGGCCTGACCCTGCCCGACCACTGGCGCGAGACGGTCGACCGGTTCTTCGGCGGCGCGCCGCTCAGTGACGGCTACGGCATGACCGAGTTGGTCGCCTCGACCCGCGCCTGCCCCGAAGGCCGCTACCACATCCCGGCCTGGGAGATCCCGTTCATCCTCGATCCCAAGACCGGCGAGCAGGCGCCGCGCACCGGCACCGTGACCGGCCGCTTCGGCTTCTTCGACCTCAACGCCCAGACCTATTGGGGCGGGTTCCTGACCGGCGACGAGGTGACGTTCAGCTGGGGCGACGAGGGGACGGAATGCGCCTGCGGCCGCATTGGCCCCTACGTCCATCGCGGGATCCGCCGCTATTCGGAATCGGAGGGCGGCGACGACAAGGTCACCTGCGCCGGCGCTCCCGACGCGCACGACAAGGCGATCGAGTTCATCCTCCAGCAGATCGGGTGACGCCATGAGCTTCCAGGTGCCGCTGATCCTCCGCGGCGAGGTGATCGAGGAGTCGATGGTCGAGTTCGGCGGGCGCGGCGGCGGGGTGAGCTTCCGGGCGCCCGATGTCGGCCAGTATCTCGGCCGGCTGCCGGCGCGGCCGTCGTCGCTGGGCGATCTCTATTCGATCTCCTTCGAGCAGATCCTCGATTATCTCGAAGAGCTGGGGCGGCGCCTGGACTTCACGACCAATCCGCATCTCAAGGCGGCGCTGGACCTCTCGATCCGCACCTCGGGCCTGGGCGAAGGCATCCTCCGGGCCTGCTACGAGAATCTCGGCAAGGTCTTCGACCGCAAGCAGATGCGCGAGATGGCCGACATCCTGATCGGCATCCCGTTCCTCGAAGGCTGGGTCAACACGCGCAGCGACGGCGGGACGAAGACCTACGTCCGGGCC
>DATGFU010000515.1:0-11729 GCA_035308865.1 Allostellaceae bacterium
GCGCACGATCCGGTGCGCAGCGGCGATGTCGAGGTGGAGATCTGCGATCCCGTCTTCTACGACCCGAGCGGGGAGCGGACCCGTGGCTGATCCCGCCGCTACCCCGTTCGACGATGCGCTGCCCGCCGGCTGCTCAGGCGCCGATCGGGATGCGCCGGGTCTGACGGTTACGAAGCGGCCCGATGTCGCCGTGCTGTCGCTGATCGTCGGCAAGGGACATGCAGCCGCCCTGGCCCGGCGTCTCGTCGAGACTCAGGGCCTCGCCTTGCCCGATGGACCGCGCTACGCCGTCGGCACGTCGTTGTCGGCGATCGGCACCGGCCCAGGACGGTGGCTCCTCGTCGGCGAGGCTGATGCCCCTGATGCACTACGCCAGCGCTTGACGGCCGAGACCGAAGGCTTAGCCGCCGTGGCCGACCTGTCCGACGCGCTTCCGATGCTCCGTCTTTCGGGCTCTTCGGCACGGGCAGTGCTGGCGAAAGGCCTGCCGATCGACCTGCACCCACGATGCTTCGGTCCGGGCGACGTCGCGAGCAGCGTCGTGGCGCTGATCCCGGTGCACCTGTGGCAGCTCGACGAGGTTCCGACCTACGACGTCGCCGTGCCGCGCAGCATGGCCGGCAGTTTCGCCGTGTGGCTGGCGGAGAGCGCCGCCGAATTCGGACTGCTGGTCGAGCCCTGAAGGGGCCAAGCCCCAAGGTTCCTCACATCCCTTCCGGCTTCGGCGGGTGGATGAAGCGCCAGGGGCTGGTCTCGCTGCCGACCGGGATCTCGACCTCGATCAGCCAGGGCTTGCCGTCGGCGAGCGCGCGTTCCAGCACCGGCTTCAGCGCCGCCGGGCTGGCGACGCGCGCGCCGGCGACGCCGAACGCGTCGGCGAGCTTCACGAAGTCCGGATTGACCAGGTCGGCCGCGATCACCCTGCCGCCGAACCCTTGCATCTGGTCGCGCCGGACATTGCCGTAGGACCGGTTGTTGAAGACCAGGGTGACGACGCCGATACCGTACTGGACCGCTGTCGACAGCTCCTCGACGCAGAACATGAACCCGCCGTCGCCGGTGATCGCCACCACCGGCTTGTCGGGATGCGCGACCTTGACGCCGAGCGCCGTGGGGAAGCCCGAGCCGAGCGTGCCCTGGCAGCCCGACGAGATGAAGGTCCGCGGCGCGTAGACGGGGAACCCGAACCACGAGGCGAATCCCACCTGCGACAGCTCGTCGGTGACGATCGCGTCGCGGGGCAGCACGTCGCGGAGCACCTCCAGATATTCCATCTGCGGCTGGATCGCCTGGATGTCCCGCGCCGTCTTCGCCTTGGCCGCGGCGATCGCGTCGCCCCGGCCGGAGCCCTTGGCGTTGCGCCGGCGCAGCGCGTCGAGCACGGCCCGCGTGCCCGCGGCGGCATCGGCGACCATCGCCGCACCGGCCGGCACGCGGCGCATCTCGACCGGGTCGATGTCGATGCGCACCGTCTTCAGCCCTTTCGGCTGGTAGGGCCAGCGCCAGCCCGGTCCCTCCATGCGCGACCCGATGCCGATGGCGAGGTCGCACTCGCCCCACAGCGCGTAGGCCGGCGCGATGGTCATGCCGAGCGGATGGTCCTCGGAGACGATGCCTCGGCCGCTGCGGAACCCCACCACCGGCGCCTCGATCAGCTCGGCCAGCGCCCGGATCTCGGCGGCGGCATGGATCGCGCCCGAGCCGACGAAGATCATCGGCGCCCGCGCCTCGGCGATCAGCCCGGCGATGCGCCCGGCCTCGTCGGGATCGGGCGGCGGGGGCGGCAGCGGCGCCAGGGGCGCCACGTCGGGGACGGGCACGCGCTGCGTGAACACGTCCCACGGCATCTCCAGCGCCGCCGGGCCGGGCCGGCCGGACGCCATCTCCTGGAAGGCGCGGGCGACAAGGCCCGGGGCGAGGCCGGGATGCTCGATCCGCTCCGCCCATTTGACGAAGCCGCGCATGGTGGCGAGCTGGTTCGGCATCTCGTGGAGATGGCCGCGCCCCTTGTCGAGGAAGCGCCGCGGCGTCTGGCCAGTCAGCAGCAGCACCCGCTCGTTGCCGCCCAGCGCCGTCAGCAGCGCCGCGCTCGCGTTCAGCATGCCGGGTCCGGGCACGACCGAGAACACCGCTGGCCGGCCGGTCGAGCGGGCATAGCCGAAGGCCATGTAGCCGCAACCCTGCTCGTGCCGCGCCCCGTAGGTTCGGATACCCGGCTGCGCGCGGTGGAGCGCGTCGAACAGCCCGTAAATCTGGGCGCCCGGCAGGCCGAAGACGGCGGTGACGCCATGCGCCTCCAGCCCGCGCACGAGCGCCTCGCCGCCGGTCAGGACGAGGTCATGGTTTTCGGGAGCGCTCATGCCTTCTTCCTCGCGGGCCGGAACAGGAAGGTGACGAGAAACAGGATCGTCCTGAAGTTCAAGAGCTTCAGTGCCGCCCTGGCCTCCTCCGGCCGCAGCCGCGCGGTCATCGGCATGGTGCCGAAGATCTTGCCCTTGACGACGAGGTCGTCGCCGTCGCGCTCGATCGCGCGGACGGACATCAGCTCCTTGTTTGCGGAGTCGTAGATTTTCACAAGTTGACGACCTTGTTGACATCGATCCCGAACGCGGCACCCCCAGTCTATAGGGCGCCATGGCGATGCGTGGGAAGATGCGGTGCCGGCCGACCGGATCGCGCCGGAGGCCTCGGCGCCGGGACCGCTTGGACCGAACCGCCATCGCCGGTATGTCTGATGCCAGGACATAAGGGAGGTGGGCCGCCGATGGACCTGCAGGATCTCATTGCGGACCGGATCGCCGAACGCCTCGGCACGGCGACCGCCTAGGCGCGACACCGGCATGGAGCGGCGGACGCAGGTTGCAATCATCGGCGGCGGTCCTGCGGGGCTGCTCCTGGCGCAGCTGCTCGACCTGGTTTCGGTCGAAAGCATCGTCCTCGAGCGGCAGACGCGCGCGCATGTCGAGGCCCGCATTCGCGCCGGTGTCCTGGAGCCCGGCACGGTGGCTGTGCTGGAGCATGCCGGCGTCGCGGCGCGCCTCCATCGCGAGCGGCTGGTTCACACGGCGTTCAACCTGGCGTTCGGCGGCGAGGTGCTGCGGATCGATCTCGCGGCCCATGCCGGCGGCGCGATGACCGTTTACGGCCAGACCGAGATCACCAAGGACCTGATCGACGCCCGTGTCGCGCGCGGCGCGTCCCCGGTCTTCGAGGCACTCGACGTCGCGATCCACGATGTGGAGACGGCATCGCCGGTCGTGACCTATCGCAAGGACGGGGTCGACTCCCGCATCCGCTGCGACTTCGTCGCCGGTTGCGACGGGTTTCACGGGGTGGCGCGGGCGACGATTCCGCCATCAGTACTGCGTACTTACGAGCGCGTTTATCCGTTCGGCTGGCTGGGAATCCTGGCCGATGTGCCGCCTTGCGCCAGAGAGCTCACCTATTCGAACCACGAGCGCGGGTTCGCCCTCGCCAGCATGCGTTCGGCGACGCGCAGCCGCTACTACGTCCAATGCCCGATGGGCGAGGATCTCGCGGCGTGGCCGGACGAGCGCATCTGGGACGAGCTGGCGCTCCGCCTCGGACCGCTGGCGGCGGGAATGGCCCGGGGGCCGTCGATCGGGAAGGGCATCGCGCCGCTCCGCAGCTTCGTCGCCGAGCCGATGCGCCATGGCCGGCTGTTCCTCGCGGGCGATGCCGCCCATATCGTCCCGCCGACCGGCGCCAAGGGGCTCAACCTCGCCGTCGCCGATGTCAGCCAGCTGACTGCGGCGCTCGCCGCCTACTATCAGGGTCAGGGGACGGCGGCGCTCGACAGCTATTCGGCGGTGGCGCTCGCCCGTGTGTGGAAGGCGGAGCGCTTCTCTTGGTGGCTGACCGGGCTCACCCACCGCTTCCCCGACGCCGACGCGTTCAGCCGCAAGATGCAGACCGCGGAGTTCGAGTACATCCGCCAGTCGCGCGCGGCGCAAGTGGTGATTGCCGAGAACTACGTCGGGCTGCCGTCGCCCGCCCTCGCCTGAACGCGGCGGGCGAGGGGCCGATCACGGCCTCGCGAGGTACTTGTCGACCGTCTGGTTCAGGTGCCGGATGCGGATTTCCTGGTAATTTCCGAGCGTCTCGCCGCGCTTGCGGCTGGCCCGGAACCCCTGCTGCTGGGCGCGCAGATTGCCGGTGTCCTGATCGTAGACGTGCGCGAGGTCGGCATCCATGCCAGGCACCACGCCGTAGCTCTCGTGTTCGCCGACATGATGGACCTCCGCCGGCGGCGGGCACTCGCCATCATCCGGCACCGGGCGCAGGAACAGGATCTCGAAGAGCGTGCGGGTGGGATCCAGCCCGATCGGCCGGAAGCGATAGACCATCGGCAGCGACAGGCCGGGGAACAGCGTCATGTTGGGGAAGAGGCTGTACTCGATCGTGTCGATGACCTCGCTGTCGGAGAAGCGCGAGAGGTCCGCGCGGTACTTCTCGCCGAGCACCTTGCGCAGGTAACGGGCCATCACAATCCGCGCCGTCTCGCCCTCGCGGACCGTCATCCCGTCGCCGAGCACCGAGCGGTCGCCCACCATCATCCGGTCGACCAGCTGCTGCTCGTCGAGCGGCTCTTCCAGATGCGGGCTGTTGACGCCGCTCGCCGCGTAGAAGCGCGAGACGTGCTCGCCGTAGACGTCATACTGCACGTTGGCGTCACCCACGCCGTACATCAGCTGCGGATGCGTTTCGAGCACATGATAGCTTTCGAGGAACGCTTCCTGCGCCGTCTTCCAGTTGCAGGGCAGCTCCTTCGTCATGTGCAGCTCGACATAGCGCCGATCGAGATCCCAGTTCGCGAAATGCTCTGTCAGCACGCCCAGATAATCCTCCAGGCTGCCGGCATCGGGGTCGGGGTTGAGGAAGATGAAGCCGCCCCACCGCCCGACCTTGACCTCGGGCAGGCGGAATTCCTCCGGCCGCACATGCGGAAAGTCCCAGGGGCAGGGCACGCGCTTGAGCTCGCCCTCGAGCGACCAGGTCCAGCCGTGATAGGGGCAGCGAAGCTCGCTCGCGCTGCCCGGCCCCTCCGTCCAACGGAGCTTGGTGCCGCGGTGCAGGCAGGCGTTGACGTAGCCCTTGACCCCGCCGTCCTGCATCCGGACGACGATGAACGACCACGGCCCGACCTCGTAGACGTAGTAGTCGCCCGGCTCCGGAATGTGCTCCTCGCGGCATGCCCACTGCCAGGTGCGCGCCCAGACCTTGTCCATCTCCGCCGCGAAGAAGCCGGGGTCGTAGTACCGGCTGAACCGCAGATCATCGGAGCCGAGATATTGGTAGTGCTCTTGCGCCAGGACCGGAGGGGCCGGCTTGGCGTCGCGCCGAATGATCTCCTGCATGCTCGGCGCCGGGCAGCGCGCCTCGCCGTAGGGCCGATCGGCCGCGCCGGGCACCTGGTCGGGCAGGAGCGGAATGAAATGCTTGTTCATGGCGACCTCGCCGCTGGAGGAGGGCCGGGCCGCAGCCTCAGCCGGGCCCGATGCGGAGCACGGTCAGGCTGCGGCTCGCAAAGAGCCAACGCCCGTCGCGCTTAACCCATTCATCGTCGTACCGGTTCAGCCAGCGCTCGGTCTTGCCCTCGGTGTCGGTGTTGAGCTCGTCGGTATAGGTGTGGCCGTGCGCGCGGTCGCCCTCGACGTGGATGGCGCCGCATCGCTGGAAATTGACCTGGAACGGCCAGCCCGGCATGGCGTCGAGCCAGGCCTTGAGGATCGCGGCGCGGCCCTCGACGCGCTCCATGCCCGGGATCGCCGGCAGCTTCCATACGCCGTCCTCGGCCCAGTTGGCGATCCAGTCGTCGGCATCGCGGCGCGTGACGGCGTCCCCATAACTGGCGACGAGCTCATGGATCGCGAGACGATCCTCGACCGGACCGGTGAAGCCCATGACACGCCCTTTCCGAAATGCCTGCGGCGGCGGCCGATGCCGGCGCCGCTCCTCCGTCAACGTCTTTTGACCGGCTTCCGCCCGGCGAAAACCTGACAAAAGTGCCAGCCCTGCCGTTGACGCCGGGCTTCGGTTCAGGCCTACGCCGGCGCAGCCGAGCGCGGATGCAGCAGTGAGGCCAGGCCGAGCACGGGCGGGATGGCAAAGCACCACTTGCCGATGAAGACGAAGGCGGCCGCCGCGGCGGCGCAGCCGAACCCGAACGACACGAGCGCCGCCACCATCCGGCCGAGCCGGCCCTCGAGGACGGCGCGCGCTTCCGGCGGCTGATGCAGGCCGAGATCGGCGAGGTCGAGCATGATCTGGGTCGTGGTGCCGGTCATGATGGTCGTGGGCGGCGACGACGCCAGGTGTATGCGCTGCACGGCGTTCTGGATCGCCATCGCGGCGACCAGCACCATGCCGGTAGCGAGCGCCGGCATGGCGTCGCCGTCGGGGAAGGGACCGAGCCGCACCCCCAGGACCGCGCCCAGCGCCAGGAGGGCGAACTGGATCGCCAGCATCGTCCGCAGGACCGGCAATCGCCCCGCGAGCCAGTGGGCGAGCAGCCGCGCCAGCACGATGACGAGGCAGAACATCGGCAGCGCGAGCAGCTTCGCCACCACCCCGGAGGTTCCCAGCGCCAGCGATGCGCCAAGGGTCACGAAATTGCCCGTCACATGGGACGTGAACAGCCCCTGCAGCGCCACGAACCCCATCGCGTCGACATAGCCGGCGCCGAAGCTCATCACCACCGGCAGCGGGAGCCTCTCCATGCGATCCGCCCTCCGATCCCTGGCAAACGTCGGACACTATGGGATGCGCTGCGGAGGAACGCGATCCGCGAATTCGGACTCTTGGTTCTTCAGATGAGAGAGATGACGAGCTTGCCCCGGGCGGTGCCGGAGGTCAGTGCGTCATAGGCATCGCCGACGGTCGTCAGATCGAACTGTCGCGGATCGAGGCGCGGGACAAGCCGGCCCGCCTCGGCGAGCTTGGCCGCTTCCACAAGGATCGCGCCATGCCGGTCGCGCCCTTCGCCGGTCAGCAGGGGGATGAGCGTGAACACGCCGGAATAGGTAGCGGACTTGAAGGAGAGCGGAGCCAACGCGTGCGTTCCCCAGCCGAGGCTGCTCACGACATGGCCGAACCGTGCCACTGCGGCGAAGGACGCATCCAGCACCGCGCCGCCGACCGTGTCGTAGACGAGATCGAACCCCGCACCTGAGGTGCATTCCCGGACATAGTCCTCGACGCCGAGGTGCCGCGTATCGATGGGCGTCGCGCCGAGCGACCGCAGATAGTCCTCGTCACGGCCGCGAAGGGTCGCGAAGACCTTGGCGCCTTGCGCCAGCGCGATCTGCACCGCCACATGCCCGACGCCGCCGGCGCCGCCCTGGATGAGGACCGTCTGGCCGGTGCGAACATGGGCCCGGTCGACCAGCCCTTCCCAGGCGGTGATCACGACCAGCGGCAGGGCGGCCGCCTCGCGCGTGGAGAGATTTACCGGCTTGCGCGCCAACAGCCTGGCATCGACCGCCGCATAGTCGGCCAGCGACCCCGGCACGCCGCCGACGCCGCCGGTCATGCCGTAGACCTCGTCGCCCAGGCGGAAGCCGTCCACTTCCGGCCCGATCGCCTCGATCACGCCGGCCAGATCCATCCCCAGGATCGCCGGCAGGGGCTGGCGCGCATGCGCGGCGGCACCCGCACGGATCTTGGTGTCGAGCGGATTGACGCCGCTGGCGTGGATGCGGACCAGCGCCTCGCCGCGTCCGGGATCGGGTCGCGGCACCGAGGCGAGCCGAAACGCGCCGTTCGGCTCGTCGAGAACCAGGGCCCTCATCAACGGCATCGCTGCACCTCTGATCCGAATCCGCCGCCGCCGGGGGTCTCGACGACGAAGACGTCGCCGATCGCCATCTCGGTCCGGGCCACGGAGCCCAACTCCTCCACGGTCCCGTCGGCGCGCTCCACGGCGTTGCGGCCCAGCGCTCCCGGCGAGCCGCCGGCCATGCCATAGGGCGGCACCTTGCGGCGGTTCGAGAGGATCGACGCCGTCATTCGCTCCAGGAACCGGATCCGCCGCACCACGCCGTCGCCGCCGCGATGCTTTCCGGCGCCGCCGGAACCCCGCCGGATCGCGAAGCTGTCGACGAGCACCGGGTACCGCCATTCCAGCACCTCCGGGTCGGTCAGGCGCGAGTTGGTCATGTGCGTGTGAACCGCATCGGTGCCGTCGAATTCCGGCCCGGCGCCCGAACCGCCGCAGATCGTCTCGTAGTACTGGTAGCGCTCGTTGCCGAAGGTGAAGTTGTTCATCGTGCCCTGGGCGGCCGCCATCACGCCGAGCGCGCCGTAGAGCGCGTCGGTGATGCACTGGCTGGTCTCGACGTTGCCGGCGACGACCGCGGCAGGATAGCGCGGGCTCAGCATCGAGCCCTCCGGGATGCGAATCTCGATCGGCTCCAGGCAGCCGCCGTTCATCGGGATGTCGTCGTCCACCAGCGTGCGGAAGACGTAGAGCACCGCCGCCTTGCAGACCGAGGAGGGCGCGTTGAAGTTGTTGTCGCGCTGTGGGCTGGTGCCGGCGAAGTCGACGATGGCCGAGCGGGCGGTGCGGTCCATGGTGATGTTGACGCGGATTTCGGCGCCGTCATCGAGTTCATAGCTGAACGCGCCGTCCTTCAGGTCCACCAGCGCCCGCCGCACCGATTCCGCGGCGTTGTGTTGCACGTGGCGCACATAGGCCCTAACCGTCTCCAGCCCGAACTGGCGGACCATCCGGTGCAGCTCCTGCACGCCTTTCTCGCAGGCGGCGATCTGGGCCTTGAGGTCGGCCAGGTTCTGCGCCGGGTTGCGGGCCGGGTAGGGACCCGAGCCCAGCAGCTCCAGCAGCTCCCGCTCGCGCAGCCGCCCGCGCTCGACGAGGAGAAAATCGTCGATCAGCACGCCTTCCTCCTCGACACTGCGGCTCTCCGGCGGCATCGAGCCGGGCGTCAGCCCGCCGATATCGGCCTGATGGCCGCGCGCGGCGACGTAGAACAGGGCCTCGCCCTTGCCCGCCGCATCGTCCTCGGCGAAGACGGGCGTCACCACGGTCACGTCGGGCAAGTGCGTGCCACCGTTATAGGGTGCGTTCAGCGCGTAGACATCGCCCGGCCGCAGCGATCCAGCGCGCGACCGGATCACCGTGGCGACACTCTCGCCCATCGATCCCAGATGCACCGGCATGTGGGGCGCATTCGCGATCAGCGTCGCCTCGGCATCGAAGAGCGCGCAGGAGAAGTCGAGCCGCTCCTTGATGTTGACCGAATAGGCGGTGTTCTGCAGCGCCACGCCCATCTGCTCCGCGATCGACATGAAGAGGTTGTTGAACACCTCCAGCATCACCGGATCGGCTTCCGTCCCGATGGCGGTGCTGGCAGGCAGCGGCACGACCCGCTCCATCACGAGATTGCGGCGCGGATCGATCGTCGCACGCCAGCCCGGGTCCACGACCGTCGTCGCGGTCGCTTCGGCGACCAGCGCCGGACCGTCGAAGGACTGGCCGGGTTGCAGAAGAGCACGGTCATAGAGCGGCGCGTGCAGGCTATCGCCGCCGACATGAAGCTCGACGGCGGCCACCGGTTCGGGGATCCCTGCAGCTTCCTCCGTCTCCGGCGGCTCGTCGGCGCTGCTGCCCCCGCCGATCGTCTCCGCTTCCACCGCCTCGACGACCAACGCCTTGTCCGGCGTCACGAAACCGAAGCGCTGGCGGTGGATCGCCTCGAACGCGGCGACGACGGCGTCGAGCGGGCCGTGCTCGACCGTCAGCGGCGTGTCGGTGCCGGCATACTTGATGCGCAGCCGCCGGATCGTGCGGGTCGCGGCCGGGGCTATGCCTTGCGCCGCCATTTCGGCGTCGCCGTCGCGGGCGAGCCTGCCCAGGCTGTCCTCCAGCGCCGGCAGCAGCGCCGCCGTTAGCTCCGCCTCGACCGCTTCGTGCCGGACTGACCGCAGATCGGCGAGGCCGATCCCGTAGGCCGAGAGCACGCCGGCCAGGGGATGGATGAACACGCGCCGCATGCCCAGCGCATCGGCGACGGCGCAGGCGTGCTGCCCGCCGGCGCCGCCGAAGCAGGCGAGCGTGTAGCGTGTCGCATCGTAGCCCCGCTGGATCGAGATCTGCTTGATCGCATGCGCCATGTTCTCGACCGCGATGCGGACGAAGCCTTCCGCGATGTCTGCCAGGTCCAGCCGCTTGCCGGTTGCTTCGCTTACCGCCCCGGCGATCGAAGCGGCACGCGCCGTCGCCGCCTCGCGATCCAGCGTCGCATCGCCGTCCGGCCCGAACACCGCGGGGAAGAACTCCGGCTGCACCCGTCCCAACAGCAGATTGCAGTCGGTGACGGTGAGGGGGCCGCCGTTGCGGTAGCAGGCCGGTCCCGGATCGGCGCCGGCGCTCGCCGGCCCGACGCGGAACCGCGCGCCGTCGAAGCTGCAGATCGAGCCGCCGCCGGCCGCCACCGTGTTGATCTGCAGCATCGGCGCGCGCAGCCGCACCCCGGCGACCTGCGTCTCCAGCGTCCGCTCGTACTCGCCGGCGTAATGCGACACGTCGGTCGAAGTGCCGCCCATGTCGAAGCCGATGATCCGGTCGAACCCTGCCGCCTCGGCGGTCCGCACGGCACCGATCACGCCGCCCGCCGGCCCGGACAGGATCGCATCCTTGCCGTGGAACCGCCCGGCCTCGACCAGCCCGCCATTCGACTGCATGAAGAGGAGCCGAGCGCCGTCCAGTGCGCCCTCGACACGCTCGACATAGCGCCGCAGCACCGGCGAGAGATAGGCGTCGGCGACCGTCGTGTCGCCGCGCCCGACCAGCTTCATCAGCGGCGACACCACATGGCTCACGGAGATCTGTGAGAACCCGGCTTCGCGCGCGAGATCGGCCAGCGCCTGCTCGTGTGCCGCGTACCGGTAGCCGTGCATCAGCACGATGGCAATGGCGCGGAACCCGTCGGCATGGGCGGCTCTCAGCGCCGCCCGCGCCGCCTCGACGTCGAGCGTCCGGCCCACGGTGCCATCGGCGTGGACGCGCTCGTCGATCTCGACGACGCGGCCGTAGAGCATCTCCGGCAGGACGATGTGCCGGTCGAAGAGGCGTGGCCGGTTCTGATAGGCGATCCGCAGCGCATCTCCGAAGCCACGCGTGATCGCCAGCACTGTCGGCTCGCCCCGCCGCTCGAGCAGGGCGTTCGTCGCGACCGTCGTCCCCATCTTGACGGCGGCGATGCGGGAAGGATCGATCGCCTCGCCGGGAGCGAGTTCCAGCAGGTCGCGGATGCCCTGAACCGCCGCATCCTCGTACCGTCCTGGATTGGCCGAGAGCAGCTTGCGGGTCACCAGAACCCCGTCGGGCCGGCGCGCGACGATGTCGGTGAAGGTGCCGCCGCGGTCGATCCAGAACTGCCAACCGGACTCCGTCATCGCGAACCCTGCGTCTCCTGCCGCCAAACTGCCGCGGCGACTATGCCGGGCTTCCCGCCGCGCGCCCATAGGGCACCGGAGCAGCCCAGGTCTTGCGATCACTTAAGGCGGATTAGCAACGATTCACCTCCGTGGCTCGCGCGCCTCCTCATAATTCCTGATGGCCGATGCAGGAGACCAAGATGCGAGATTTTGTGGAGGAATCGACCAGGGGAGCGCCGTTTCAGGCGCCGGGCTGGCGCTCGCCGCGCCTGCCGCTGCTTGCCTTGCTGTCTCTCCTCGCGGCCGCCGGG
>DATGFU010000516.1:0-5193 GCA_035308865.1 Allostellaceae bacterium
CTGGCCGAGATGCCCGTTCGTCGCGCCGATCAACAGGATAGCCAGGCCCGGCTCCGGAAAGCCCAGCTTCACGGCCTTCGCCACGTCATCGATCAGCCCGACGCCGCCGATCGCCGGGGTCGGCTGGATCGCCTGGCCCTCGGTCTCGTTGTAGAGCGAGACATTGCCGGACACGACCGGGTAGTCGAGCGCCAGGCAGGCGTCGCGCATGCCTTCGATGGCGAGCGCGAACTGCCCCATGATCGCCGGCTTCTCGGGATTGCCGAAATTCATGTTGTCGGTGATCGCCAGCGGCGTCGCGCCCACGGCCGTCAGGTTGCGCCAGCTTTCCGCGACCGCCTGGGCGCCGCCTTCGCGCGGATCGGCGGCGCAGTACCGCGGCGTGCAGTCGGCGGTGAGCGCCAGGCCCTTGTGCGTGCCGTGGACGCGCACCAGCGCCGCGTCGGCGCCGCCGCTCGCCAGCACCGTGTCGGCCATCACATTCTTGTCGTACTGGTCGGTGATCCAGGCCTTGCTCGCGAGATCGGGGCAGGCGAGGAGCGCCTTCAGCGCCGCGCCGAAATCCTCGGGCCGTTTCAAGGCCTCCGAGTCGAACTCCGGCGGGGCCGGCGGGGCGACCCAGGGCCGCTCGTATTGCGGCGCCTGCGTCACCAGCGGCCCGACGGGCAGCTCGGCCACTGTTGCGCCGCCCATCTTCAGCACGAGGCAGCCGGTCTCCGTAACACGGCCGATGACGGCGAAATCGAGCTCCCATTTGTCGAAGATCCGCTTCGCCTCGGCCTCGCTCCCGGGCTTGAGGATCATCAGCATGCGCTCCTGGCTTTCGGAGAGCATGATCTCGTAGGCGGTCATGGCGGCCTCGCGCACCGGCACGCGATCGAGGTCGAGCTCGATGCCGAGCCCGCCTTTGCCCGCCATCTCGACCGAGGACGAGGTCAGGCCGGCGGCGCCCATGTCCTGGATCGCGACGATCGCATCGCCCGCCATCAGCTCCAGGCAGGCCTCGATGAGCAGCTTCTCGGTGAAGGGATCGCCGACCTGCACGGTCGGGCGCTTCGCCTCCGAATCCTCGTTGAACTCGGCCGAGGCCATGGTGGCGCCGTGGATCCCGTCGCGCCCGGTCTTGGCCCCGACATAGATGACCGGGTTCCCGGGACCGGCGGCGGCCGAATAGAAGATCCGGTCGGCATTCGCGAGCCCCACGGTCATCGCGTTGACCAGGATGTTGCCGTTGAAGCTCTTGTGGAAATTGACCTCGCCGCCGACCGTCGGCACGCCCACGCAATTGCCGTACCCGCCGATCCCGGCGACCACGCCGGCCACGAGATGCCGCGTCTTCGGATGGTCGGGACTGCCGAAGCGGAGCGCATTGAGGTTCGCGATCGGACGGGCGCCCATGGTGAAGACGTCGCGCAGGATGCCGCCCACCCCGGTCGCCGCCCCCTGGTAGGGCTCGATGAAGGACGGGTGGTTGTGGCTCTCCATCTTGAAGATGACGGCCTGGCCGTCACCGATATCGACGACGCCGGCGTTTTCGCCCGGCCCGCAGATCACGCGGGGGCCCGTCGTCGGCAGTTTCTTCAGATGCACCTTCGAGGATTTGTAGGAGCAGTGCTCGCTCCACATCACCGAGAAGACGCCGAGCTCGGTCAGGTTCGGCGCGCGGCCGAGGATGGCGCAGGCGCGCTCGTACTCCTCGGCCGAGAGGCCGTGCTGTGCCACGACCTCCGGCGTGATTGCGTCGGTCAAGCCAGCGCTCCGACCAGGCTCTCGAAGATGCCGCTTCCGTCGGTGCCGCCGAGGATCGCCTCGCAGGCGCGCTCGGGATGCGGCATGTAGCCCAGCACCGTCTTGGCGCGGTTGAACACGCCGGCGATGTTGCGCAGCGAGCCGTTGGGGTTCGAGTCGGGCGTCGGGTTGCCCTCGCTGTCGCAGTAACGGAAGGCGACCTGGCCGTTCGCTTCGATCGCGTCAAGCGTCGCCTCGTCGGCGTAGAAGCAGCCTTCGCCATGGGCGATCGGGATGTGGACGACCGTGCCCGCCGCATAGCGGTTGGTGAAGATCGATTGGCTGGTCTCGACCCGTGTCGCGACCACCCGGTTGACGTATTTGAGGCTGCGGTTGCGCACCAGCACGCCCGGCAGCATCCCGGCCTCGGCCAGGATCTGGAAGCCGTTGCAGATGCCCAGCACCGGCAGGCCGCGCTCGGAGCGCGCCTTGACCTCGCGCATCACCGGCGAGTGCGCCGCCATGGCGCCGGTGCGCAGATAGTCGCCGTAGCTGAAACCGCCCGGCAGCACGACGAGATCGACCTCGGGCAGCTCGGCGTCGCGGTGCCAGACCATCGCCGGCGCCGTGCCGGTGATCCGCTCCAGCGCCACCGCGACGTCGCGATCGCAATTGGATCCGGGGAAGACGACGACCGCGCTTTTCATGACCTGCTCCGGAGCAAACGCCCCCTCCCCCTGACCCCCTCCTGCCAGGGGAGGAAGATTGAAGCCGCCTTGTTCCCCCTCCTCTGGCAGGGGGTCAGGGGGAGGGGTAACGCCCACATCTCCGAGAGGCCGACCGAGTCAGCCGAGGGCGACCGCATAATTCTCGATCACCGTATTGGCGAGGAGCCGCTCGCACATGGTCCTGGCCGATTCCAGCGCCGCCTGGGGATCGCTCTCGGCCAGCTCGAGCTCGATATACTTGCCCTGGCGCACCGACTCGACGCCGGCGAAGCCGAGCGTGCCGAGCGCGTGGGCGATGGCGCTGCCCTGGGGATCGAGCACCCCGGGCTTCAGCGTGACATGGACCTTGATCTTCATTGCATCATCTTCGGGCCCTTGAGGTCCGCGGGTCCGCCTTCCGGCAGAATCCCGAGCCTGCGGGCCACCTCCTGATATGCTTCCTCGACCCGGCCGAGCTCCTCGCGGAACCGGTCGCGATCCATCTTCTCGCCGGTCTTCAGATCCCACAGCCGGCAGGAATCGGGGCTGATCTCGTCGGCGATGACGATGCGCATCTGGTCGTCCTGCCAGCGCCGGCCGAATTCCAGCGTGAAGTCGACCAGGCGGATGCCGATGCCGAGGAACAGACCGCTGAGAAAATCGTTGACCCGGAGCGCCATCGCCATGATGTCGTCCAGATCCTGCGGCGTGGCCCAGCCGAAGGCCGTGATGTGCTCCTCGGCGACGATCGGATCGCCCAGCGCCTCGCTCTTGTAATAATACTCGACGATCGACCGCGGCAGCAGCGTGCCCTCGTCGATTCCCAGCCGCCGCGACAGGCTGCCGGCCGCGACGTTGCGCACGACGATGCGCAGCGGGATGATCTCCAGCTCGCGCACCAGCTGCTCGCGCATGTTGAGCCGGCGGACGAAATGCGTCTCGATGCCCATCTCGTTGAGCCGGGTCATCAGGTATTCGCTGATGCGGTTGTTCAGCACGCCCTTGCCGGTGATGACGCCCTTCCTGCGGGTATCGAGCGCCCAGGCGTCGTCCTTGAAATACTGCACGAGCGTGCCCGGCTCGGGGCCCTCGAACAGGACCTTGGCCTTGCCCTCGTAAATCTGTCGGCGGCGGGACATCGCGGCTACCAGGAATGGATCCGTCAACCCGGTCGCGGTTCGGGCGGCTCGGACCGGTCATATAGCAAACGCAACGAGTCGCTACAATCAGCCCAACCGGATGACGCTCCAAGAGGATGGCTGCCCCGCTTCGCCCGCAAACCGCCATTCCGGCTTCCGCCTAAGCCCCGGCGCCGGCAGCCCGATCAGCGAGCTCGACCGCGTGCCGAAGCCGGAGCCGATCTCGAAGCACATGGCGCTTTCGGGGCCGAACCCCTCCTGGGGGCGGCTGTCGCGGAGCAGCGCCTGCCAGTCCGACCACTTATCGGAAGCCGGATCGGGCGGCCTGGCCGCCTTGAACCGCCCGCGATACTGCGCGATTCGCGGACTCGTCGGATCGTCGAGCTCGCGCGCGGTCAGCATCGAAAGCCCTTCCGGGATCGGCTGCAGCGCAGTCTGCTCGCCGCCGCGATGGGCGAGCCAGATCGCGTCCCGATTGTCGGCGATCACAAGGTTGAACGGCCGGTAGGAGCGCGCCTCCACGCTCGAGAGCGCGGTCGCGGCCTCGACCGCATCGGCATGGTCGAGCGCCTCCAGCACCAGCTCCCCGCGCGAGCGCTTGCCCTGCAACGGCCCCAGCGTGCCGACCCGGTTGAGGACGGCGGCCACGACGCCGTGGTCGTTCATGCCCAGCCAGGACCCGCCGGCCAGCTCGTCGAGCCCGGCCGTGACCTCCGGGCGGTCCGGCCAATGCCGGCCGGGCTGCCGCGACGGCCGCCCGATCATCTCATCGCGATTGGCCCCGATAATCAGCGGCCAGTCGTGGTCGGGCCGGCGCAGCATCACGAGCGTGCACATGGGCGCGCAGTCTCGCAAATGCCGGGCGCCGGCGCTACTCCGCCACTTTGAGGCGATACCCCACGCCCTGCTCGGTCAGGATATGCTGCGGCCGGGTCGGATCCGTCTCCAGCTTCTGGCGCAGCGCCCGGATATAGATGCGGAGGTACTGCACATCCGTGTCCCCGCCCCAGAGCTCGCGCAGGATGTGCTTGTGGGTCAGCACCTTGCCGGCGTGCTGGACGAGCAGGCGTAGCAGGTCGTACTCGCGCGGGCTGAGCTTCACCTCGGCGCCGCGCGACGTGACGATGCGGCGCACCAGATCGACGCTGAGATCGCCGCTGCGGAAGAGCGGCCGCTCGCCCTGCTGCTGCAGGCGGTGGCGCAAGGCCGCCCGGATGCGCGCCATCAGCTCGTCGATGCCGAAGGGCTTCGTGACATAGTCGTCGGCGCCGAGATCGAGCGCGCGCACCTTGCCGGCCTCATCGGTGCGGCTCGACAGCACGATGATCGGGATGAGCGAGCCCGACCCGCGCAGCTCCGTGATGATGTGGAACCCGTCGATGTCGGGCAGCCCGAGATCGAGGACGAGGATGTCCACGCGGTTGCGCCGCATCATGTCGAGCGCGGCCTTGCCGGTCTCGGCCTCCAGCGGATCGTGGCCCTGCGCGGCGAGGCTGGTGCGCAGGAAGCGCCGGATCGCCGGCTCGTCGTCGACGACCAGGACACGGAGGGGCGGAAGGGTAGTCATGGCGACGCGCACTCCCTCCCTCTCCGCCCCTCTGGGGGGGAGAGGGTCGGGG
>DATGFU010000517.1:0-3011 GCA_035308865.1 Allostellaceae bacterium
TGGTCCGCGTCGATCCGCCGGGCGGCAGCATCGTGCCGATCCCGCTCGAGTTCGAGTGGCAGGTCTACGAGCTTCTGAACCGGACCGAAATCCCGGTCGCCAAGGCCTACTGGTTCGACGCGGCGCCGGAGGTTTCGGGCGGGCGCCCGCTGTTCGTCCGCGCCATGGTGGACGGCGTCACCTATCCGCCCGGCTTGCAGGCCGACACGGCCGAGGCGGCCGAGCGCCGCAAGCGCGTGGCCCTCGAATACGTCGAGAAGATGGCCCTCGTGCACCGGCTGGACTGGAAGGCACACGGCTTCGACCGGATCATGCCCGCCCCCGCCTCGCCCGAATCGGCGCCGCGCGAGGAGCTGATGCAGTGGTGGGCGATCTGGGACGAGGTCAAGACCGAGCCCTTCCCGATCATCACCGAGGTGCTGCACTGGTTCCTCGAGCACCTGCCGAAGCGCGCCGCCGCGGTGACGTTGTGCAAGGGCCAGACCGGCATCGGCGAGGAGATCTGGGTCGACGACAAGATCGTGGCGCTCAGCGACTGGGAGCTCGCGCATATCGGCGACCCGATCCAGGATCTGGCGCTGTCGCAGGGCATGCTCAAGCTGTGGGACCGCGACAGGATCCTGGCGCATTACGAGGCACATGCCGGGTTTTCGCTACCGGTGGAGAACATCGCCTACTACTCGGTGTGGCAGATGTTCAGCTCGCTGCTCACGCTCAACGCGGGACTGCGCGCCTTCCTCAAGGGCAAGAACCGGCGGCTGGCGCGGGCGACGCTGGGGCTCGGCAAGGTGAAGGTCTACGAGCACCTGATGGGCGGCATCCTCGACATGGATGTCGAGGCCGCGGCCGAGCACTGCTTCAAGTCCCGCCCCAACCCCTATCACGACAAGAAAGTGAGCGGAGGCTGAGACGATGCGCCCGACCTCACGCGAGCTGATCGAGCGCATCGCCGAAGCGCTGACCGACACGGTGCTGCCCGCCGTCGCCCACGACAAATGGGCCGCGAGCACGGTCCGGAGCGCCACCACGCTGCTGAACCACCTCGCCGAGCGCGTCGAGCGCGAGGTTCCGGTCCTGCTGGCGGACAACGCGGATGCCGAAGAGACGCTGCGGGCCGTACGGGCATTGGTCGCACCACAAAGCCCCTCTCCGCCCTTCAGGGGGGAGAGGGAGGGGCCCGCGAAGCGGGAGGGTGAGGTGGGTCTCGACGCGCCGAACCCTCCCCACCTCGCCCCGACCCTCTCCCCCCCAATGGGGCGGAGAGGGAGCGCTGAGAGGGCCTTCGCTGCGGCGCTTGACGAAACCGCGCCTGTGCCCTCCCACGATGCCGTCGCGCTCGACGCGCGCAACGGACGCTATCAAGAGGCGATCGAGGCGCTGTTGCACGCGCTCTACGAGCCGGCGCGCAGCGATGACGTGGCGCGGACCTGCCGCACGATGCTGCGCGACTATCTCGGGCGTCGTCGGGCGCGCGAGCGCGAGATGTATTTCCCCGCCTTCCTCGGCCCGCCCTTCTGATGCCGGCGCTTGAAGGCAAGACCGCGCTCGTCTTCGGCGCCAGCCGCGGGATCGGCGCGGCCGTCGCCCGGCTCTTCGTCGCCGAGGGCGCGCTTGTGGTGCTGGCATCGCGCGACCTTGCCGCCCTGGAGGCGCTCGCCGCCGAGCTCCAGCCTGCGGCCGTCGCCGTGCAGACCGACATGGCCGTACCCGACCAGGTCAGGCGGGCGGTCACGGCAACGCTGGAGCGGTTCGGCCGCCTCGACATCGCGGTGAACAATGCCGGCGTGAGCCCGCGGAGGACCGATTTCGCGGAACTATCCGAGGAGGCGTTCGACGCTGCGATCGACGTCAACCTGCGCGGCGTCTTCATCGCCATGAAGGCTGAGATCGCGGCGATGCGCGCGACCGGCGGCGGCAGCATCGTCAACACCGGCTCGATCGCGAGCCTGGTCGGCCTGCCGCAGATGGCCGCCTATGTGGCGAGCAAGCACGCGCTGGCCGGGCTGACCAAGTCGGCGGCGCTCGACTGCGCGAAGCACGGCATCCGCGTCAACATGGTGGCGCCGGGCACGGTTATGACCGACATGCTGCGCGCCGGCGCGGCCGCGACGCCCGAAGGCAAGGCGCGGCTCGAAGCCGCAACGCCGATGGGCCGGATCGCCTCGCCCGACGAGGCGGCGAGCGCCATACTGTGGCTTGCCAGTCCCGCCGCCTCCTATGTCACCGGCACCATCCTCCCGGTCGACGGCGGCTACACGGTCGGCTGACCCCATCGAAAGGAGATCGCCCGTGCCCCTCAACCACTACGTCACGCTCGGCCGTTCCGGGCTCTGCGTCAGCCCGTTCTGCCTCGGCACGATGACCTTCGGCGAGGAGTGGGGCTTCGGCTCCGACCCCAAGAGCTCGATCGCGATCCTCGACCACTACATGGATCGCGGGGGCAATTTCATCGACACCGCCAACATCTACAACGGCGGCCATTCGGAGCGGATCCTGGGCGAGCATTTCGGCCGGGATCCCGAGAAGCGCCAGCGCGCCGTCATCGCCACCAAGTACAGCGCCAACCTGCATCCGGGCGATCCCAACGGCGGCGGCGCGCGGCGGAAGTCGATCATCGCCGCCTGCGATGCGTCCCTCAAGCGCCTTCAGACCGACTACATCGACCTCTACTGGCAGCATTGGGACGATCTGTTCACCCCAGTCGACGAGGTAATGCGCGCGCTCGACGACCTCGTCTCGTCGGGCAAGGTCCGCTACATCGGCTTCTCCGACACGCCGGCCTGGAAGGTCGCGACCGCGCAGGTCACAGCGCAGTTCCGCGGCTGGGCGCCGCTGATCGCGCTGCAGATCGAATACTCGCTGCTGGAGCGCACCGTCGAAGGCGAGCTCATCCCGATGGCGCAGGCGATGGGGCTCGGCGTGACGCCGTGGTCGCCACTGCGCTCGGGCGTGCTCAGCGGCAAGTACTCGCGCAACAACATGACCGCGGAATCCGCCGGCCGCGCCGCCTG
>DATGFU010000518.1:0-6509 GCA_035308865.1 Allostellaceae bacterium
GTCCAATGCAGCGGCACCGGGACGATGAGATCGGCGCCGTCCAGCAAGTCCGCGCCGGCCCGCGCCAGCCACTGGCCGAAGGACGGGACGCCGTGCAGCCGGTCGGCGTGCTTCAGCGCCAGGATGAGGCCGCGCGAGCGGTCGTCGTAGACCATGACGCTGCGTGCCCGGTCCCAGGACGGCGGATGGGCGAGGCAGGCGCCGCAGCGCGCGTCGTCGCCGCCGGGATCGTAGGGAAACGGCAGGCCGCAGCCGGCGCAGCAGGGCGGACCGATGAAGGCGATGCCGCGCCAGCACGGCGTGCACAGCGTGCCGGCGGTCTCCGTGGTCTTGCCGCAGAGGATGCAGCGCGGTGGCAGCAGCAGATCGAGAACAGCCCCGGCCGTCCGCCGGACGAGCGCGGCCCCCTCCATCACCTGCCGCCCATCAGCCGCTGCCGATGACGACGCCGGCGAGGAATACCAGGGCGCCACCGAATCCCACCTGGATCGCTGCCGAGACCAACGGGGTCTCCATGTAGCGGTGGCGGACCCAGGAGATCGCGGCGAGCTCGACCAGAACCACGCCGACCGCGACTCCAATCGCCGTGTAGAAGTCCGGGATGAGGAACGGCAGGGTGTGGCCCAGCCCGCCGAGCGAGGTCATGAGGCCGCAGATCAGCCCGCGCAGCCATGGCTCGCCGCGGCCGGTGAGCGAACCATTGTCCGAGAGCGCCTCGGCGAAGCCCATCGAGATGCCGGCGCCGACCGAAGCGGCGAGCCCGACGAGGAATGTCGACCAACTGCTGTGGGTGGCAAAGGCGGCGGCGAATAGCGGGGCCAAAGTCGAGACCGAGCCGTCCATCAGCCCGGCGAGGCCGGGCTGCACCACCTGGAGCAGGAAGAGCCGCCGGCTCGCCTCGCTCTCGGCATGGCGCGCCGCGAGCGGCACGGTCTCGCTCTCGAGCCGGTCGGCGAGGTCGGTGTGCTCCCGCTCGGCCGCTGCGAGATCGCCCAGGAGCTGGCGGATGCTCGCGTCCTCCGACCGGCGCGCGGCGCGCGAGTAGAATCGCGCCGTCTCCATCTCCATCAGTTCCGCATAGTCGCGGATCTTCTCGATGCCGAGCGGCCGGTTGACCCACACCGGCGACCGCTTGACGAAGCCGCTGACCGCCTCGCGCCGGATCAGCGGGATGTGCTCGCCGAATTTCTCTCGGTAGAGCTCTACCAGCATGTGGCGGTGGCGGTTCTCCTCGGCCGCGACCTTGCGATAGAGGTCGGCGGTCGCAGGGTAGGTGTCCTTCAGCGAATGGACAAAATCGTTGTAGGTCCGCTCGTCGTCCTCCTCGAGCGAGATGGCGAGCGCCAGGATCTCCTGCTCGGTCAGCTCGTCGAAATTCTTCATGCGACCCCCGAAAGCCGATAGGCGAAATAGGCGGCGAACGGGCGCGCCCTGTCAACGCAGCAACTCGACGGATACGCCTCGGCACTGGCGATATGCGCCCCTCGTACCCATAGTCCGCCGATGACCGACGCGATTACCGTGTTCGACAGCGGCGCCGTGCGGGCCCACCGCGAGCGCGCCGCCGGCCTCGATCCCGCGGGACGGTTCCTCCGTCGCGAGATCCAGGCGCGGCTGGTCGAGCGGCTCGGCGAGGTGCGCCGCCGCTTCGACCGCGTCCTCGATCTCGGCAGCGGCGACGGCGAGCTGCCGGATCTGCTCGGCGGGGCGCCGGACCTGCTCGTTTCCATGGACTCCGCATTCGGCTTCGCACGACACGGCCGGCTTGCCGTGGTCGGCGATGCCGAGCTCCTGCCCTTCGCCGACGGTGCCTTTGACTTGGTTGTCGCGACCCTCGGCCTGCACTGGGTCAACGACCTGCCCGGCGCCTTCGTCCAGCTGCGCCGCATCCTGCGACCCGACGGCCTGCTGCTCGCCGCGCTCCTCGGCGGCGAGACCCTGGCCGAGCTGCGCGAGTCGCTGACCCTGGCCGAGCTGGAGGTGACCGGCGGTGCCGCGGGGCGCGTCTCGCCCTTCGCCGATCTGCGCGATCTTGCCGGGCTGCTCCAGCGCGCCGGCCTCGCGCTGCCGGTCGCCGATTCCGACCGGCTGACGCTCACCTACCCCAACGCCTTCGCCCTGATGGCCGAGCTGCGGGCGCTCGGCGAGACCTCGGCGCTGCTCGACCGCCCGCGCGGCTTCACGCGCCGCCGGGTGTTCCTGCGGGCGGCGGAAGTCTACCGCGAGCGATTCGGCGACGCCGAGGGCCGGATCCCGGCAACATTCGAGGTCATCAACCTCACCGCCTGGGCGCCGGCGGCGAGCCAGCCAAAGCCGCTGCGGCCGGGCAGCGGGCGAATCCGGCTGGCGGACGTGTTGGGCGACGAGGGCTGACCGGGCTAGCAGGAAATTGTTGAGGCCTCACCGGACGGGCTTCTATCCTTCCCCGGATCCGTGATCGCCGGGAGACGCTGACGTGCCGACGATGAACCCCGACACCATCACCGAAATCGTCCTCGACCAGATGTCGCAGACGCCGGACGAGCGCTTCCGTACGGTGATGGGCGCTCTCGTCCGCCATCTCCACGATTTCGCGCGCGAGGTCTCGCTGACGCCTGAGGAGTGGCTGGAGGGCATCAAGTTCCTCACCGCGGTCGGGCAGACCTGCACGCCGATCCGCCAGGAGTTCATCCTGCTGTCGGACGTGCTGGGGGTGAGCGCGCTGGTCAACGTCATGCACGACGCGCGCGCCGTGGATTCGCCGACCGAGGCGAGCAATCTCGGGCCCTTCTACCGGGTCGACGCGCCGGATCTGCCGTCGGGCGCCTCGATCTCCGGCCGTTGCGAGCCGAACCTCGTGGTCTTCGGCCAGGTTGCCGACGCCGCCGGCCGGGCGGTTCCGGGCGCCAAGGTCGAGATCTGGCAGCCCGACGCCGCGGGCTCCTACGACCTCCAGATCGCGGACGGCTCGGAGATGAACCTGCGCGGCTGCCTCCGCGCCGATGGCGAGGGCCGCTACTGGGTCCGCACCGTCGCGCCGATCGGCTACATGGTGCCGATGGACGGCCCGGTCGGCGACCTCATCCGCGGCCAGGCACGCCACGGCTACCGGCCGGCCCACATCCATTTCCTGGTCAGCGCCGAGGGCTATCGCGAGGTCGTGACCGCGATCTACCTGTCGCACGACCCGCATATCGAGTCCGACACCGTGTTCGGCGTCTCGGATCCGCTGGTCGTGACCCCGCGGGAGAGTGATCCCGCTTCGCCGGTGCAGGGCCTGCCGAGCATCCGCTTCGACTTCCGCCTGTCGCGCGCCGACGGCGCCGGCTCCGGCCGAGTCGGCGCCGATCCGTCGCAGATCCTGCCGCGGTGAGGTGTTCCGACGGCCCCTCGCTCCTGAGGTGGAAGGTACGGGCAGAAGGCCGCGGCCGGACCACTGCTAATTCTTAGACGCCCGCCCTTTGTCTAGGGCATGGTGCCGCGACCCGCTGCCCTACAAGGACCCGCCCATGCAGAAGATCATCCCGGTCGCGCCCTTCGATTTCGTAGTGTTCGGCGGCACCGGCGATCTGTCGATGCGGAAGCTGCTGCCGTCGCTCTATTTCCGCGACCGCGACAATCAGATCAGCGAGGATTCGCGGATCATCCTGGCCTCGCGCAGCGCCGTCGACAACAAGGCGCTGGTGGCGCGGGTGCATGACGCGATCCGGACCCATGTCGCGGCCGAGGAGTTCGACGAGGAGGTGTGGAAGCGCTTCGCGACGCGGCTCCATTCGGTGGCGATCGATGCCACGGCGAAGCGCGGCTGGCCGGAGCTGGAGAAGGTGCTGGCGCCGCGGGAAGAGCAGATTCGGGTCTTCTACATGGCGACGGCCCCCGATCTCTACGGCGCCACCTCGCACGGGCTGCACGAGCACGGGCTGATCACGGCGAACTCGCGGGTCGTGCTGGAGAAGCCGATCGGCCACGACCTCGAATCGGCGAAGGCGATCAACGACCAGGTCGGCGAGGTGTTCAGCGAGCCGCAGATCTTCCGCATCGACCACTATCTCGGCAAGGAGACGGTGCAGAACCTGATGGCGCTGCGCTTCGCCAACTCGATCTTCGAGATGGTGTGGAACCGCGTTGCCATCGACCACGTGCAGATCACCGTGGCCGAGACGGTCGGCGTCGGTGCGCGCGGCGGCTACTACGACCGAAGCGGCGCGCTGCGCGACATGGTGCAGAACCACATGCTGCAGCTGCTCTGCCTGGTCGCCATGGAATCGCCGACGCGGCTCGACCCCGACGATTTGCGCGACGAGAAGCTCAAGGTGCTGCGCGCGCTCGAGCCGATCACCTGGCGCGAGGTGGAGCATCTCACGGTGCGCGGCCAGTACCGGGCCGGCGTCTGCGAGGCGCAGAGCGTGCCGTCCTATCTGCAGGATCTGGGCGACGGCGCGGCCAGCGACACCGAGACCTTCGTCGCGCTCAAGGCGCAGGTCAATTCATGGCGCTGGGCCGGTGTGCCGTTCTACCTCCGCACCGGCAAGCGGCTGCAGGAGAAGGCGTCCGAGATCGTCGTCCAGTTCAAGCCGGTGGCGCTCGACATCTTCCCGCAGGGCGCCGGGCAGATGTCGCCCAACCGGCTGGTCGTCCGGCTGCAGCCCGACGAGGGCATCAAGCTGCAGCTGATCAGCAAGGATCCGGGGCCGGGCGGGCTGCGGCTGCGCGACACGGCGCTCAACCTGAGCTTCGCCGAGGCCTTCAAGACGCGTTTCCCCGACGCCTACGAGCGGCTGATCATGGATGTGGTGCGCGGCAATGCGACGCTCTTCATGCGGCGCGACGAGGTCGAGGCGGCCTGGCGCTGGGTCGAGCCGATCCTCGAAGGCTGGCAGCGCACCGGCCAGTCCGCCAAGCCCTACACCGCGGGCACCTGGGGCCCGTCCGCCGCCATCGCGCTCATCGAGCGCGATGGCCGCACCTGGCACGACGACCCGATGTGAAGGCGGCGGACGGCGGTGCGTTTAGTAGGGCGGGGGCCGGCGGGCGCGCTGGGCCTTGGCGGCTTCGGTCCACCACGCGAGATCGTCGGCGAAGCGCGGGAAGGCGCGGTCCAGCGCCTTGCCGGCATCACCGATCGGCAGGCCCGCTGGGTCCAGCGTCTGGGAGATCGGTCCGACGGCGAGCGTGCTCGAGATGACGACCATGCCCATCTCGGACAGGATCCCGCGCCACGCCGCGCTTGATCGCGTGCCGGAAAGCCGGCCGGCGGAATAGCTCGCAATCGCGGCCGGTCGCCAGAACCACTCTTCCAGGAAGTGATCCGTCAGGTTCTTCAGGCCCGGCTGGACGCCCCAATTGTATTCGCCGGCGACGAATACGAACGCATCTGCGGAGCGGATCCGTCCAGCCAGCGTCTCCATGGCGGCAGGCGCCGAGCCTCGTGGATATTCCTTGTACATCCGGTCCAGCATCGGCAGGCCGACGGCCTTGGCGTCGATCAGCTCGGCGTTCTCGCCGCGCTGGCGCAGGCCGGCGACGATAAAGTCGGCCAGCCGGATGCCGGTCCGATCGACCCGGTAGGAGTCGTAAAGCACCAGGATTTCGCTCGGCATGACGGTTCCCCGGCCTCGTTCGCGCCCGGCCCCGCCGCGTTTCAGGCGGCGGCGCGGGCCGATCTCGCGGCGTGACGGGCGCGAGCGGCGTCGCCGAAGGCGCTGAAGAGGGCGAGCGACAGCTTGTTCTCCATCACTTTCCACTCCGGGTGCCACTGCACGCCGAGCGCGAAGCCCGGCGCATCGGCGACGCGCACCGCCTCGATCGTGCCGTCCGGCGCGGTCGCCTCGACCACCAGCCGCGAGGCCAGCCGGTCGATCCCCTGCTCGTGGAGCGAGTTGACCATCGCCTCGGATGCCCCGCCGGCGAGGCGCGAGAGCTGGCTGCCCTCGACGAGGCGGATCGGGTGCGCCGGCGCGTAGAGGTCGGGAATCGGCTTGCCGTAGGGCGCGCGATGGTCGAGCCGGCCGGGGATCTCATGCAGCCGCGGGTGGAGCGTGCCGCCCAGCGCCACGTTGAGCTCCTGGAAGCCGCGGCAGACCGCGAGCATCGGCAGGCCGGCCGCAAGCGCGCGCGGGATCAGCGGCAGCACGGTCTCGTCGCGGGCCGGATCGTAGGGCCCGCAGGGCGGCTCGGTGGCGCCGCCGTAGCGCCACGGCTCGATGTTGGAGATGCAGCCGGTCAGCAGGAGCCCGTCGACGCCGCCGATGATCTCGTCGAGATCGTAGAGGTCGCCGAAGGCCGGGATGACGATCGGCATGCCTTCGGAGGCCTGCCAGAGCGCGCTCAGGTATTTGTCCTGGGCGGTATGGTACGGCATGCCCTTGATGTCGGTGACGTCGGCGATGACGCCCAGCACAGGGCGGGAGGTTCGGAGCATTTCCGGCTACTCGATGGCGTTGAGGGCGTGGCGCAACGTCCCGAAGATACGGTCGATCTCGGGCTTTTCAATGATCAGCGGCGGCGACAGCGCGATGATGTCGCCGGTG
>DATGFU010000519.1:0-4233 GCA_035308865.1 Allostellaceae bacterium
CAGCATGCCGTCGCGCTGTGCCCGCAGGATGCCGGTGTCCTGGTCGAAGAGCTCGCCGAACCCCGGATCCATGCCCGGCACGTCGCGATAGCTGTCCTCCTCGCCCACCAGCACGAGCTCCGCCGGCTCCGGACGCTCGCCGCCCTTCGGCATCGGCCGCATGAACAGGATATCGAAGGTCGAGCGGTTCGGGTCGTCGCCGAGCGGCCGGTACACATAGAGCACCCGCAGCGATATCCCGGCGAAGATGAAGAGATTCGGGAACAGGGTGTACTTGATCGAATCGATGAGCTCGGCGGTCGAGCGGCCGGAAAGGTCGAGCCCGAACTGGTCGCGGAAGGTCTCGCGCATGTTGCCGGCCATGACGCTGCGGGCCGTCTCGCCCTCCTTGAGCCTGGGCCGTTCGCCGATGATCGAGCCGTCGCCGAGCAGCATCATGTCGAGGATTTCCTGGTCGCCCAGCGGCGCGGCCAGGGACGGGCTCGACACGCCTAGCGCCACGAGATCACGGCTGACGTGGTCGCCGAAAATGTCGTGCTGCGCGTTGATGTCGCCGGCCGTGCCGACGCATTGCGGGTGGATGAGGTTGGTGTGGTAGGCCTCGATGAAGGCGTCCTGCGCCGCCTTCCAGTTGCAGGGCAGCTCCTTCCGCGCATGGACGCTGACGTACCAGTCCGTCATGCCCCAGTTCCCGAAGTGCTCCGGCAGCACCTCCAGGTACTCGAGGAGATCGGGTCCCTCATCGGACAGGTTGACGAAGACGAGGCCGTTCCAGGTCGCCACCCGTGCCTCAGGCAGCCTCATCTCGCCGTAGTTCAGATGCGGGAAATCCCAGGCGCAGGGGACCTTCACGAGGTCACCGCCGAGGTTCCACGTCCAGCCGTGATAGGGACACTGAATCTGGCCGGCCGAGCCGCGCCCGTTCGACGGTTTCAGCTTTGTGCCGCGGTGCAGGCAGCTGTTGTAGTAGGCCTTGAGCACGCCGCCCTCGTCGCGCGAGACGATGAGCGACCACCTGCCGATCTCGTAGACGTAGTAGTCGCCGCGATTGGCAACGTGCTCCTCACGGCAGGCGAACTGCCAGACCCGCGACCACATCTTCGCCATCTCGCGGTCGTGGAACTCGCGTGAGGTGTAGCGGCTGAAGTCGATCGGATCGGTCGCCGGAATGGGATTGCTGTCGAGCCGCAGCACGTCGGGCACGCGGTCGCCGTCCCTGTCGAGGATCGCCTGGTAGCGGGGCGCGGGCCGGTCGATCTGCGACAGGTCGAGAGCCTTGGTCATAGCGATCTTCCCTCCCCTTGGTGACTAGTACCCGACGCGCTTCGTGAAGCCGCCGTCGACCACGACATTGGCGCCGTTCACCCAGGCAGCTCGCGGGCTGGCCAGGAACACGACGACGTCGGCGACCTCGTAGTCGGTGCCCATGCGTTGCGTCGGATGCTGCGTGCGGTCGCGCCGGTAGTAGTCCGGATACTCGTGCTCGATGCTGTCCCAGATGCCGCCCGGGAACTGGATCGGCCCCGGCGAGACGCAATTGGCGCGGATGTTGTCGGGGCCCCAGCGCTGCGCCAGCTGCGCCGTCATGTTGATCGCGGCCGCCTTCATCGCCCCATAGCTGGGCGAGATCGGCATCGCGTGATGCTCGAGCGCGGTGATCGTGGCGATCTGCACGATGGCGCCGCCGCCCGCCGCCTTGAAGTGGGGGAGCGCCGCGTCGTTGAGCGCGACGCAGCTCATCAGGTCGACATTGAAATTGTTGATGTAGGCCTGCCGTCCCCATTCGAGCTGGCCGGACGCGGTCGTGTTGTTGATCACGATGTCGATGCCGCCCAGCCGCCCCGCCGCCAGATCGGCCCAGCGTGTCACGCCTTCGTAATCGGCGCCGTCGACCGAGCTACCGAAGACGGGGCCGATCCGGCCGAGCTCCGCGACCGTCTTGTCGATCGCCTCCTGCCCGCGGGCGTAGAAGGCGACGCTCGCGCCTTCCTCCAGCAGGCGCTGGGCGCAGGCGCGGCCGATGCCCTTGCTGCCGCCGGAGACGAGCGCGCGCTTGCCCTTGAGTTGGAGATCCATCGGTGCGTTCCCTACCTGCGGCCGGCATAGGCCAGCGTGCTGCGGACCGCTGCCTCGATCCGCTCGACGCTCGGCATGTAGGCGTCCTCCAGCGACGGCGAGAACGGCGAGGGCGTGTGCGTGCAGGTCACCTGCGCGATCGGCGCCCTGAGCGACCCGAACCCGTCCCGCGCCACGAGACCGGCGATGTCGGAGGCCAGCGAGCAGCGCGGCGGGCTCTCGTCGACCACGACGAGCCGGCCCGTGCGCTCGACACTCTCGAGGATCGCCTCGGCATCGAGCGGCGAGGTGGTACGCGGGTCGATGACTTCGACCGACACGCCGTCCTTCTCCAGGCGGTCGGCGGCCTCGGCGGAACGCGGGACCATGGCGCTGAAGGCGACGATCGTGATGTCGTCGCCCTCGCGGACGTAGTCGGCCTCGCCGAACTTGACGCGGTAGGCCTCGTCCGGAACGTCGCCCTCCATGCCGTAGAGCAGCTTGTGCTCGAGGTAGATCACCGGGTCGTCGTCGCGGATCGCCTCGATCAGCAAGCCCTTGGCGTCGTAGGGATTGGCGGGCATGACCACCTTGAGGCCGGGGAACATGGTGAAGAGCGGGTGCAGCGTCGCGCTGTGCTGTGCGCCGGCGCGCAATCCGCCGCCGATCGGCGCCCGGATGACCAGCGGGCAGCGCGCCTTGCCGCCGAACATGTAGCGGAACTTGGCGGCCTGGTTGACGATCTGGTCCATGCAGACGCCGACGAAATCGACGAACATGATCTCGGCGACCGGCCGCATGCCGGTGATGGCCGCACCAGACGCCGCGCCGACGATCGCGCTCTCGGAGATCGGCGTGTCGATGACCCGCTTGGGGCCGAACTCCTCGTACATGCCGCTGGTCAGGCCGAAGATGCCGCCGACGGCGCCGATGTGCTCGGTGCCGGAGCCGCCCGCGATGTCCTCGCCGATCAGGAACACGTTCGGATCGCGCCGCATCTCGAGGCGAAGCGCGTCCGAGATCGCCTGCATGTAGGTCTTCTTCGGCATCTTCTGCCCTAACAGTAGGAAATGTAGACGTCGCGCTCGAGCGCGCTCGTGTCGGGGAAGGGCGCCGCCCGCGCCGCCTCTGCCGCGTTCTCCACGCGGCGGAGCACGTCGGCGTCGATCCGGTCGAGCTCCTCGCCGTCGAAGAGCCCGGCGCCGACCACCTTCTCGCGGAAGGACCGGATCGCGTCGCGCGCCCGCGCCCGCTTCAGCTCCTCCGGGGTCCGGTAGGCCTGGGGATCGCCGATGTAGTGGCCGAGATAACGCGGGATATCCATCTCGATGGTCGTCGGCCCATCGCCGCCGCGGGCTCGCGCCAGGGCCCGCCCCATGGCCTCGCGGACGGCGAAGAAATCGGCGCCGTCGACCTGCTCGGCCGGCATGCCGAAGGCGGCGGCGCGCGCCGCGATCGACTCCGCCCCCACCGCCCAGCTCGCCGCGGTGTGCTCGCCGAACCCGTTGTTCTCGATGACGAAGATGGCCGGCACCTTGAGCACCACCGCCAGGTTCATCGCCTCGAAGGTGGTGCCCTGGTTCGACGCGCCGTCGCCCGAGAAGGCCACCGCGACCTTGCCGGTGTTGCGCAGCTTCTGGGTCAGCGCCGCGCCGACCACGATCGGCGGCGAGCCGCCGACGATGGCATTGGCGCCCAGCATGCCCTTATCGAAATCGGCGATATGCATCGAGCCGCCCTTGCCGCCGCAGATTCCGCCCGCCTTGCCGAAGATCTCGAGCATCATGCCTTCGAGGTCGCAACCCTTGGCGATGCAATGCCCGTGGCCGCGATGCGTGGAGGCGATGTAGTCGTCGAGCGCGAGATCGTGGCACACGCCCGCCGCGACCGCCTCCGCCCCGAGATAGACATGGCCGAAGCCAGGGATCTGGCCGGCCGCGAAGTCCTTCTCGACGCGCTCGTCGAAGGTGCGGATCTTCACCATCGCCTCGTAGGCGCGGAGCAAATCGGCCCGGCTCATCTGCATGGCGAAGCTGGCGCCGGCGGGGTCGGTCATGGCGGTCCGGTCCTAAGCGAGCGCTGTCTTGAGCAGCGCGTTGATTTCGGCGGCCTTTTCGAGATGCGGCATGTGCCCGGCGCCGTCGACGATCTTCACGGCGACGCCTGCGGGCAATTGCG
>DATGFU010000520.1:0-8902 GCA_035308865.1 Allostellaceae bacterium
GACGATCTGCAGGATCTCGTTGTTGGCCATCGCCTCGACGACGCTCTTCGGCACCAGATGCTCGACGAAGGTCGAGAGGTTGAGCCCCGTCGCCGTGACCCCGGTCGACGTGCCGGCGTCGGGAAGCGTCAGGCCGCTGCCGGCACCCGGCTGGAGCGTGCCGGCCAGCACCATGCCGAGCGTGATCGACAGGCTCGAGATGAGGAGGAACCACCCCAGCGTCTTCACGCCGATGCGGCCGACCGTCTTCATGTCGTGCATGCCCGCGATCCCGGCGACCAGGGTCGAGAAGACCAGCGGCGCGATGATCATCCGGATGAGCCGGAGGAAGATCGTCGTCAGCAGCGAGACGGTGTCGGCGAAGGTCTTGATCGTGCCGGCATCGCCGCTCGCATGCACCGCGATGCCCAACACGACGCCGAGGATCATGCCGACGATGATCGCGATGGTCAGCGTCTGCGATTTCATGAGCTTGCCCCTCCCCCGAGCCGGCGGATGACCCGGACCGCTACCGCGATATTCCAGATTTCATCCCGTTCAGGCAACGGCGGCGGTGTCAGGCGCGCTCGCTGTCGAGATGGGCCATGGCCTGGGCCGGATAGCGGTCGCCGGCGGCGGCACCCTTCGGCACCGCGCGCTCGATCGCCGCGATATCGTCGGCCGAGAGCCCGATCTCCAGCGCGCCCAGCGCCTCGGCCAGCCGGTCGCGGCGGCGGGCGCCGATCAGCGGAACGATATCGCTGCCCTGCGCCATCACCCAGGCGATGGCGACCTGCGCCACGCTGGCGCCGCGCGACTCGGCCACTTTGCGCAGCGCCTCGACCAGCTCCAGGTTGCGGTCGGCATTCTCGCCCTGGAAGCGTGGGCTGAAGGCGCGGAAATCGCCGGGCGCCGCCGTGTCCTTGCGCCAATGGCCGCTGATCAGGCCGCGCGACAGCACGCCATAGGCGGTGACCGCGATGCCGAGCGACCGCACGGCCGGCAGGATCGCGTCCTCGATGCCGCGCGAGATCAGCGAGTACTCGATCTGCAGGTCGACGATCGGATGGGTGGCCGCGGCCCGCCGGATCGTCTCCGGCCCGACCTCGGACAGGCCGATATGGCGCACATGGCCGGCCTTCACCATGTCGGCGATGGCCCCCACCGTGTCCTCGATCGGCACCGCCGGATCGAGCCGCGCCGGGCGGTAGATGTCGATATGGTCGAGGCCGAGCCGCTGCAGCGAATAGGCAAGGAAGTTCTTCACCGCCTCGGGCCGCGCATCGTAGCCCGTCCAGCCGCCGCCCGGCTCGCGCAACCCGCCGAACTTGACGCTGACCTGGAAGCGGTCGCGGGCGACGCCCCTCACCGCCTCGCCGATCAGCATCTCGTTATGGCCCATGCCATAGAAATCGCCGGTGTCGAGCAGCGTGATCCCGGCGTCGAACGCGGCATGGATGGTGGCGATGCCCTCGGCACGGTCCGCCGGCCCGTACATGCCCGACATGCCCATGCAGCCGAGGCCGACGGCGGAGACCATCGGGCCCGTCTCCCCGAGCCGGTGCTGCTGCATATGATCCTCCATCGATGAGGCCGCGCCCGCCTTCGCCAGCGTAGCACACCCGTGCAGTTCCGTGGGCGCGGCCCCTCGACGCTCAGCCTGTGTGGTCTGGGGCGGCAACGGGTGTAGGATTGCCGTTCCTGTTCTGCTCAGGGAGGCACCGGATGGGCTGGAGCGACGCTGCGGCAAAGGCGCAGAAAATCCTGGGCCCGAAGGGAACCATTCCGAAGCCGAAGAAGGAGCTGGTGGATATCAACGACCATCTCGGCGACATCTACGGCGAGTACAAGGAGGCACACAGCGCGCTCAGCGACGCGATCAAGAAGCTGAGAAACGCATCTTCGGCCTTTCGTACCGGCATAAAGCAGCTCAGGGGGGTGATCGAGAAGGAGGATTTCGACCTCGATTCCCGCAACGCCGACGACAAGAAGAAGATCGACCAGGCCAAGGCGATCTTGTTCGAGTGGCTCGACGCGCAGGTGGACGCGGCCGAAAAGGACGACAAGCGCCTCGACGACCTCAACCAGCACCTGGCCGGCCTCGGCAAGTACGCGGGACCTACGGCCGGGTGAGTCAAGGTTGGTCCCGTCGGGTCCGGAGCGCATCGGGGGTGTTTCGGGCCTGGTGATGCGAATCTGACACTTGGTCCCCGCGCTCATCTCCCAAGGCTAGCGAGGCGGGCACCCATCTGCGAAATTGTCAGAAGGTCCGACGAAGCCGACGTGATCCGGCCGTTCGAGGTTCGGTCCAGGCACTGGAGTAAGCATGTGCTACTTCGTGACCATCGGTGTGGGCGCTGCAACAGAAGTTATTCTGACGCGCTCGTCTGGACTGACGATCCGGCCAGCCGTTAATCCCTGCCTCACGCGGCTGTTTCCGCCGGGTGACCGACTCTACTGGGTCACCCACGGCTGGTGCGCCTGCGACATCGTCTACGGCGAGCGCAGGCACGGCGAGGATCCCGAGGCCGACCGGGCAAAATTCCGAGCGCGAGGTTGGTCTGAGGCCAAGGTGGCACGCGCCGTCGCGGCCAAGCATCGCGAGCGGCCTCATGTACCTCGTGACCAGCGCGAGGCGACGCCGAGGGACTCCCTCATGGATCTGCTCGCCGCGCTGAGTGTCTGCCCTGGCGGCGTTCGCATCTTCGCACACATGTACAAGGGAGCGCAGGACGAGGAGCGGGTCACCGGCCAGACTGGCGGCGCGATGTGCATCGACGACCTGAAGGAGGCCACCGACTTTCCGGTCGATGCCGTGGTCGCGATCACGCCATCTCCGGATAGCCCGCGCGGATAGAAAGGCGAGAAAAGGGGTCATGTGTGGACGGCCCCGTGCATGCACGATCCCTTTTCTCTCGCCTTCACGGCGGGCAGCAGCAATCACCGTTGCACTTCGCGCTGATACGGCTATGGCTTCGGCGCTTCAGCATCTGGAAGAGCCGGTCCTACATGCTCAAACTCGATTGGGCAAGGTGGTCGCTTGGGGTAGCATTCCAAGTCACTGGCGACCGGAAGAATTGCCAGCAACAATGCCAGCGGAACCCCGGTAAGGAGCCACAACCCGCGCTTTCCATATCGCTTCACCCCGGCGATAACGATAATGCTCCAAATTAACAGCAATGCCCATGGGGCGTACCGGAGCGCAGGGCCTTCCCACTCCGCGTCGGCTGATATTGTGATCCAGCCAAGAGGGCCGGCCAACCCGGTAATGAGCACCAAGTATGATGCGGGCAGCAGCCATCGGAGCCTAGGAACTCTCATCAATCATACCCTTCAGATTCCACCCACGTGATCTGTCCCATGTTGCCCTTTGAGCCGGTCTCACTCGGATTGCGGATAGTTTGAGACTGGGTAGAACTCCATATCATTTAAAAGTTAGCCAATTACCGAGGTTAATTGCGCCATTATTTATAAAATTCGGGTACGCCCCCCCGGAATATATATGTCTCTGTCCGGCGCCGTTACCTGGGCATGCGGAAACGATTTATCGTAATCGTTTGACTTCAGGCACTCCACAAGCTGTTGAGCAAATGGCTTGTTTCCGTTTAATGGCGCGCCGGAATTGCAAGCACGTAGCGTGACCGGTTGTCCGACGCAGTGGAGAAAAGGGGGAGTCCTTAATGCCCTCACCGCAGCCTCGCCGCCTCGGGCTACCGACACTCCACAAAACGAGGCTTGGGGCCGCCGATCTTCTTCAGATCCGCCGCCACACCTGGCCGTCGCGGGCGAGGAGCTGGTGGCCGGCTTCCGGGCCGCCGCTGCCGGCCTCGTAGTTCGGGAAGCCGCGCGGCCGCCGGTCGGCCCAGGTGTCGATGACCGGCTGGACGACGCGCCAGCCCACCTCGACATTGTCCGCGCGCTGGAACAGCGTCTGGTCGCCGATCATGCAGTCGAGGATCAGCGTCTCGTAGCCGGTGGCCGGCGCAACCTGGAAATAGTCCTTGTACTGGAAATTCATGTCGACCTTGCCGATCTCGAGATTGGCGCCCGGCACCTTGGCGCCGAACTGCAGCGCGATTCCCTCGTCCGGCTGGACGCGGATGATCAGGAGGTTCGGCGCCATGTCCTCGATCGGGGTACCGCGGAAGAGCGCGATCGGCGGCCGCTTGAACTGCACCGCCACCTCGCTCACCCGCCGTGCGAGACGCTTGCCGGTGCGGATGTAGAACGGCACGCCCGCCCAGCGCCAGTTCTCGATCGACAGCTTCATCGCCGCATAGGTCTCGGTCTCGGATTGCGGCGAGACATGCGGCTCCTGCCGGTAGCCGCAGACCTGCTTGTCCCCCAGCATGCCGGCCGCGTACTGCCCGCGCACCGTGTCGTTCAGCACCATCTCCGGCGTGAACGGCTTGATCGCCTCGAGCACCTTGACCTTCTCCGAGCGCAGCGCGTCGGCGTCGAAGGAGGTGGGCACCTCCATCGCGACGAAGCTCAGCACCTGGAACAGGTGGTTCTGGATCATGTCGCGGAGCGCGCCGGTCACCTCGTAGAAGGCGCCGCGGTTCTCGACGCCGACCGTCTCCCCCACGGTGATCTGCACGTGATCGATGTGGTCGCGGTTCCACAACGGCTCGAAGATGCCGTTGGCGAAGCGGAACACCATGATGTTCTGGACGGTCTCCTTGCCGAGATAGTGATCGATCCGGTAGATCTGCCGCTCTTCCAGCACGCGCAGCAGCATCGCGTTGAGATCCTTCGCCGAATCGAGATCGTGCCCGAACGGCTTCTCGACCACGACGCGCCGCCAGCCGTTCTCCTGCTCGTCGGTCAGATGGGAGTTGTGAAGCCCGTCGACGATGGTTGAGATGAAATCGGGGGCGACCGCCATGTAGAAGAGGACATTGCCCAGGGAGTCGAGGCCGCCCAGATGCTCGATCAGCTGCTGGTAGACGGCCGGATCCTTGAAATCCCCGGACATGTACGTCATGCGGCCGACCAGCGCGTTCCACACCTCTTCATCGAAACTGTCGCCCGCCATGCCGCGGATGAATTCCGACAGGCTGGCGCGGAACTCCTCGTCGGTCTTCTTGTCGATGGCGAGGCCGACCAGCCGGAATTCATCCGGGATCAGCTTGCCCTTGGCGAGGTTATAGAGCGCCGGCATCAGCAGCCGGCGCGTCAGGTCGCCCGACGCGCCGAAGATCACCATGGTGCAGGGATGGGCCTGGCGGCCCGTACGGCGTGCTGTCTGAGCCATCTTCACGGTCCTCGCCCACGCCCTTTGGTCGCCATCGGGAAGGAACAGGCGACGGCGATGGATGTCAACCTGCGCCGGCGTCACGCCTCGCGATAAAGCAGCAGGATGACGCCGACCAGCACGAGGCAGATCGGCCATACCCAGCCGGCGCGGGTGCTGGCCGGCGGATCGAGCCGCAGCTCCAGCCAGCGCGCCCAGCCGGCCGCCGTGCCGGCGAGCGCCAGCGGCGTATGGGTCAGCTCGATCAGCAGCTGCTCCTTGACATTGGCGATGGCGTGCTGGTGCGTGAGCAGCAGGGCGCTGCCGACGGCGCAGACGAGCGGGAAGACCAGTGCCGCCTTGGTGCCTTGAAGCCCGCCGGCGCGCACCCGCCATTCGAACAGCCCGAACGCCACGGTCAGCAGCACGAAGATGCGGTGCTGCGCGACCTCGACATCGCGCAGACTGTCGAAGAATCCCTCCTCGCCGAGCGGCCAGACCTCCGGATCCGAGCGCAGGAAGAGAAAGACGGCGAGCCCGAGGAACAGCAGCGGCCAGTGCCGCGCCCATCCGACTCCGGCCTGGTTCGCCAGCGCCGCGAGTCCGATCGCGACGACGAAGACGCCCGCCCAATGATGGTTGTACTCCGACCAGGCGATGTCCTCGGCATTGCGCGGCGGCAGGTCGCCCGAGCCCGGCACGAAAGCGGGAGCCGGCTTGGCGGCCGCGGCCGCCGCCTCGGCATCGAGCTTGGACTGCAGCGCCGGCAGGGCCAGATCGGCATGCGACGGCGAGCTCATGCGCGGCCATTGCGGCGTGTCGCGCTCGACGATCTCGGCCATCGACACCCGGTCGGTCGTGAGATCGACCGCCGGCGGCGAGGAGGTCAGCGAGGCGGCGGCGAAGAAGAGCGCGAACCCGACGCCGATCTCGACTTCGGCGAAACGCTTCAGCCGCGTGATCGGGGTGGACGGGTCGCGGCGAAGGCGCTCGACCAGGAAGTAGTTCCCGGCCCCGAGGCCGAGCAGGCACAGGAACATCGCGATCTTGGCGCCGACCATGACGCCGTAGGCGGTGCCGTAGAACCCGGCGAGGCCGCCCACATAGAACCAGAACATCACGGCGCCCGAGACGATGATGCAGGCGACGCCCGCCATAGACATCTGGGAGAAGCGCCTGCCGACACGGCGCCATTGCAGCCCGTCGCGGCACTGGTCCAGCGCGATCAGGAAGCTCGGGATGCCGCCGATCCAGATCGCGGCGCCGAGCTGATGGAGTGCCTCCACGGCCAGCAGCGGCAGCCGGTCGTCGAGCCGCGCATTCGCATGGGTGGTGAAGGTTGCCGCCGCCAGGACCACTGCCGCGGCGGCGAGCGGCAACGCCTTCAGCCGCCCGACGGTCAGCGCAATGACCAGCGCGCCGGTGATCTTGATGAGCCCGGCCAGCGCAAACTCGGCGCCGAGCACGCTGGACCAGGACAGATCGACCGTGCCGACCAGCACCGCACCCTGCAGCGCGATCGTGGCGGCCTCGCACGCCACCAGCGCCAGCGCGGAGAGTCGCGCGAGGCGCTCGGTCCGCTCACGGATCGCCGCCCCGGACGCCCCCAGCGTCGGCGCCAGCGGCCGTGCCAGGATCGCGGCGAACAGCACGCCGCCCAACGCCATCGACTGCGCGACGATCGTCAGGCCATGAATGACGACCGACAGGTAGCCGAAAAGATCGATGAGCAGCGACATCGATCCCTATCTCCCTCTCCGCCCTTCAGGGGGCGAGTGGGTCGGGACGACGGAGCGGTGGACAGACCCCCACCCCGGCCCTCCCCCGCTTTGCGGGAGAGGGAGGTTAGGAGCCCTCTCCCGCTTGCGGGGGAGGGTTGGGTGGGGGTCTCGCCGCAGCCTCAGTGCCTCTCGCCGATAGGCGGAAAGGAAAGAGCGCTGTGCCTTCACTGAGCGCTCGCCGTGACCGTGAACCGCACGTCGCCGCGGGTGATATGCCCGTCGATCGCCAGCACCTGCCAGCGCAGCCGGTAGGCGCCGGGGGTCAGCTCGGCCTCGCTGGCCAGGATGTCCTCCGGACCATCCGGTGAGATCGTCAGCACGGTTTCGCTCTTGTCGGGCGCAGTCAGCGTCAGCCGCGAGCGTGCCTTGTCGATGCGGCTGTTGTAGCGCAGCGAGAAGGCGACCGAGGGGCCGGCTACCGTGCTGTCCACCGCGGGCGTCGATTCGACCAGGATCGCGTGCGCGGCGGCCGGGGCGGCAGCCGGCGGGCCCAGCACGATCACGAGCATCGGGAGCAGCCAGCGCAGGCTCCGCATTATCGGTCTCCAAGGATCGGTCGGAACGTGAGGCAGGGTCTAGCGTCCGGCCTGCGATGCTGTCCAGGGGCGCAGGTGAGCTATGTCCCCTCGGGGTCCTCGAGCGCCAGCGTCTCGGTATCGTAGTCGTAGGCGAAGCGCTCGGCGTGGCGGCCCCAGTTGATGACCGTGTCGAGCACTGCCGCCGCGTCCTCCTCGGAAAGATGATCCTCGAGCTCGCTGAGGAATCGTGCCGCCGGTGCGCGGTGGTTCGGCCGCTCCTCCAGCACCTTGCGGATATGAACCGCGAGCGGGATCTGCTTCATCAGCTGATCGCCCAGGATCTGCTTGCGTTGGAGGATATCGGCCTCGGCATAGGTGCGGCCGACCGGCGTCAGCTCGACATCGCCGCCCGCCACCGTCGCGAAGCCGAGCAGGTGCAGCGCCTCCAGCAGCGGGAACAAATCGTCGGCACCGAGATTCTGATAGTCGGCCAGCACCGGCAGGTCGGCGCGGCCCTGGAACTGCGGCTCGACCAGCGTCTCCATCAGGCCGCTCAGCTGCTGCACCGGCGCATCGGGCAGGCGGTAGCCGACCGAGATCTGGTCAGGCTTGGCGCCGCCGACGCCGCGTTTCCCGATATGGCCGGTCGTGAGGTGCAGGTAGACCTCGTCGACGATGCGGCGGAAATCCGGGCTGTTCCAGTCGCGCGGCCGCGGCAGCGTCACCGGCAGGTCGACTTCGATCCGGCCGGGATTGGACGAGAAGATGATGATGCGGTCGGCCATCTCGACCGCTTCCTCGATATTGTGCGAGACGACCAGGATGCTCCTGGTCGGGATGCGCTTGTCGAGCCAGAGATCGGTGAGATCGCCGCGCAGCGTCTCGGCGGTCAGCACGTCGAGCGCCGAGAACGGCTCGTCGAGCAGCAGCACTTCCGGCTCGATGACCAGCGCGCGGGCAAAGCCGACGCGCTGCCGCATGCCGCCCGACAGCTCCTTGGGATAGGCCGATTCGAACCCGTCGAGGCCGATCAGGTCGATCGCGGCCAGCGCCCGCTTGCGCCGCTCGCCCGGCGGCACTTTCTGCGCCTCCAGCCCCAGCTCGACATTGCCCAGCACGGTCAGCCACGGGAACAGCGCGAAGCTCTGGAACACCATGCCGACGCCGTTCACGGGCCCGGTGATCGGCGCGCCCTTGTAGGTGACATCCCCCCCGGTTGCCGGGATCAGCCCGGCGAGGATGCGCAGGAAGGTCGACTTGCCGGAGCCGGACTTGCCGAGGCAGGCGACGATCTCGCCGTCCTTCAGCGTGAAATTGACGTCCTCCAGCACCGGGCGCCCGCCCGCATCGCCGCCCCGGAACACCTTCCGGACATCGTGGGCGAGCAT
>DATGFU010000521.1:0-3821 GCA_035308865.1 Allostellaceae bacterium
GTCGACCGCTGGAGGCGAATCGTCGAGCGTGGCGCGCAAGCGGGCGAGATCGCCGAGCGCTGCCGCCTCGAACACGTCCAGCGAGATGCGATGGCGCGCGATCGCCTGGGCGACATCCGGCCGGCCGAGATAGCAGGCATAGAGCAGCGCCGAGGTGCCGCCGAGCTTCGCATCCACCAGCTCATGATACTCGGCGAGCAGTCCCCGGGTCTCGCCGGGCGGGCACTGCTTGATCGCCAGCATCATTTCCTCTTCGCCCGGCACCTCTGCCTCCGCTCCGCCCTCGGCACGCAAATGCCCAGCATCCCGCGCTGATTCGTCCTCGATCCGGGCGCGGGTACGGGTCATAGATTACCAGAGGGGATCCGCGGCCGCCACCTTCCGGGTGCGGCGCGGCCTTGGGGCTGCCGTCACAGGCCCGACCCATAGGGATGATAGATCGGCGATCGACACGTGGAGGGGCTCCGCCTATCCGGTCGATGGATCGGAAGGCGAGGGAGTGGGAACATGACCAGCGTGAAGCATACCGCCATCCGCCGCCGCCGCAGCGCCAAGATCGTCGCCACGATCGGTCCCGCCTCGTCATCGCCGGAGGTGATCGAACAGCTGTTCCTCGCCGGCGTCGACGTCTTCCGGCTGAACTTCAGCCATGGCACCCACGATGACCATATGGCCCGGCTCGAAACGATCCGCCGCGTCGAACGCGACCACGGCCGACCGATCGGCGTGATGATGGATCTGCAGGGCCCCAAGCTGCGGGTGGGCCGGTTCGCCGGCGGTGCGGCGCAGATCCGGGCCGGCAAGCGATTCCGGTTCGATCTCGATCCGGCGGAGGGCAATGCCGACCGCGCCACCCTGCCTCATCCCGAGATCTTCGCGGCCATCGATCCCGGCACGGAGCTGCTCGTCGACGACGGCAAGCTGCGGCTTCGGGTCGATGCTTGCGGCCCCAGCTTCGCGGATGTCACGGTCGTCACCGGCGGCCGCATCTCCGACCACAAGGGCGTCAACGTTCCGAACGTCGTCCTGCCGATCTCGGCGCTGACCGAGAAGGACCGCGCCGACCTCGCCTTCGGACTCGATCTCGGCGTCGACTGGGTCGCGATGTCCTTCGTGCAGCGCCCCGAGGACGTGGCCGAAGGGCGCAAGCTGATCGGCGGGCGCGCCGCGCTGCTGGTCAAGCTGGAGAAGCCGCTGGCGCTCGAGAACCTCGAGGAGATCATGGAGCTCTGCGACGGCGTCATGGTGGCGCGCGGCGATCTCGGCGTGGAGAGCCCGCCGGAGGATGTGCCGGTCCTGCAGCGCCGCATCGTTCATCTGGCGCGCGAAGCCGGAAAGCCGGTGATCGTCGCCACCCAGATGCTGGAGAGCATGATCAACGCGCCGACGCCCACGCGCGCCGAGGCCAGCGACGTGGCGACGGCGATCTACGAAGGCGCCGATGCGGTGATGCTGTCGGCGGAGACCGCGGCCGGGAGCTATCCGCTCGAGGCGGTCACCTTCATGGACCGGATGCTGTGCCGCGTGCAGTCGGATCCGCTGTTCCAGTCGCAGCTCGAGGCGGGTCTCGCGACGCATCGCGAGACCGCGTCCGACGCCATCACGGCGGCGGCGAAGCAGGTCGCTGCGACGGTGCGCGCCTCCGCCATCGTGACCTATACGACCTCCGGCTCGACCACGCTGCGCGCCGCCCGCGAGCGGCCGGACGTGGCCATTCTGTGCCTGACGTCCATGATGGGCACGGCCCGCCGCATGGCCCTCGTCTGGGGCGTCCATGCGGTGCACACCAAGGACGTCTCGAGCTTCGCCGACATGGTGCAGAAGGCGTGCCGGATCGCCCACGCCGAAGGTTTCGCCGAATCCGGCGAGCGCATCGTGATCACCGCCGGCGTCCCCTTCGGTACGCCGGGCGCCACCAACATCCTGCGCATCGCCTGGGTGCATGCCCATGGCTAGGCGGGCCGTTCGGAGGTTGGCAAAGCGTCGGTAGAATATCAGGGTCGCTGATCAAATATCGTAAGCGAAGATCCCAAGATGGCCGCCGGCGAGCACAATCTCAGCGTCAATCGTTCGTTTACCATCTTCCGGAGGAGGATGGTCAGCCGGTAGAATAGGCCTTCCCTCCGGTTGCAGATGCAGCACCTTGGCCAGATCATTCTTCGCGAAACTTCTGCTCGGTCCGCTCGCAATCCTGCTGCTTGCGGCGGCTGAGCCAAAGCCTGCCGTCCACGACCCCCACCCGACCGCCGAACCACCGCCCGCGCCGGCGCCCGTGGTTCCGGATACGCACGCGGCGACCGAGGCGCTCGATCGGGCGCGAGAGAGCGTGACGACGGCGGGCGATGCGGTCGCGGATGCGACCGGCCGGCTGTCGCTGCTGCTGACCGGCGCGCTGGTGATCGCCGCGGTTCAGATCGGGGTGCTGGTGGTTCAGGTCATCGTTCTCTACCGCTCGATCGCCATCGTCGAGACGGCGGCGGCGTCGCGCAACCGCCCGCGTCTGGTGGTGCGGCATGCCAATCTCGAAGTGTTCGAGTCAGACCGTCTCGCCAAGGTGCATTGGCTCGCCGAGAACATGGGAACCGCCGATGCGACCATTCTCGAAGCCTATGCGACGCTGGCCGTGATCCGCCGCGGCACGCTGCCGGCGATGCCGCAATACGACCAGCGCAACCACGCGATCGGCGGCCTGCCGATCGAGATCGGCCGGACGGTCGGCTTCGTCCAGTTCAGTATGAACGAGATCACCTTCGGCGAGCACGAGGCGGTGACCAAGACCCAGACGGGCGTGATCTTCCTCTACGGCTATCTTATCTATGAGGATGCGGCAAAGACGCGGCGGCGGACAGGGTTCTGCCGGCTTTACGATGCCGCATCAGGCCGGTTCACGGTGTTCGACGATCCGCATTATGAATACTCGGATTGACCATAATCCCGCACCGGGTTTCACCGATATCCGCACGTCCCGGCTGGATCGGCTTCTGCCGGCCGCGGCCATTCCCTATACGCGGCTGGCGCGGCTCGACCGGCCGACCGGCTGGTGGCTGCTGCTGCTGCCCTGCTGGTGGGCGCTGGCGCTGGCCTCGCCCCGCCACCCCGACCCGGTGCTGTTTCTGCTGTTCTGGCTGGGCGCGGTCGCGATGCGCGGCGCCGGCTGCACGCTGAACGACATCTTCGACCGCAACTTCGACGCCCAGGTCGAGCGCACCCGATCGCGGCCGATCCCGTCCGGCCAGGTGACCGTGCCGCAGGCGATCCTGTTCATGGCCGCGGAAGCAGCGATCGGCGCCGCGGTGCTGTTCAGCCTGAACCGGACGGCGATCCTGCTGGGCTTCGCCATCCTCGTCGTCGTGGCGGTCTATCCGCTGATGAAGCGGGTGACGTTCTGGCCGCAATTCGTGCTGGGTCTTGCCTTCAACTGGGGAGCGATCCTGGGCTGGGCCGCTTCTGCCGGCCGGGTCGAGGCGCCGGCGGTGCTGCTCTATCTCGGCGGCATCGCCTGGACGCTCGGCTACGACACGATCTACGCCCACCAGGACAAGGCCGACGATGTCGGCGCCGGCGTCAGATCGACGGCGCTGCGCCTCGCCGGGGCGAGCAAGACCTGGATCGCCGGGTTCTACGCGGTCGCGGTCGCCTTCGTCGGCGGTGCTCTCTTCCTCGCCGGGAGCGGGCCCTGGGGCTACGCGGTGCTGGCGCTCGCCGCCGGCCATTTCGCCTGGCAACTCGCCACATGGCGCCCCGACGACCGCGCCGACTGCCTCGCCAAGTTCAAGTCCAACCGCATCGCGGGGCTGCTGATCGCCGCCGCGTGCCTGGTG